>JAFUUG010000242.1 GCA_017483905.1 Bacillota bacterium | reverse complement strand
ACGCTGACGGTAATAGAGTAAGAGTGTGGGATGCGGATACTCTTCGGGGGCGAATGTTTGTGCAGTTTGTTTCGCTGTGCTATTATGAATACTTCAGTGAGGAGATTCGCAAGTTGAAAAAACATCTTGATAATGAGATAAAAGTGGGAACCTTGATAATCAAACATTAAAAACAACTAAGAAACTAAAGAATTGGCTAAAAAACACACCTCTGTATCTTCAACTGCAATGGTTTGATGCTGTTGAGAACATAGAGATTTCTGCAAAGCTTCGTAACCATCGGTGGAATACTGAGATGACAGCATGCGATACCTTATATCTAAAAAAGATTGGGATAGATATCACTTAATGTTTTGAGTATATATTATACAACTTTTGGGATAAAAACAGCTGCCGTATCATTTCGTTACGGCAGCTGTTTTGTTTGGCATATAAATTACTCTTGAAGCTCGTTATAAACGCTTATAAATTCTTTTCCCGCTTCATTATTTTTTTCTTTTGAAAGGCTCAGTATCTGCCGGACGCTTTCTCTCGCGTAACTTGCTTCGGGACGTCTTGAAAACAGAATAAGCCTTTTGTATATATCCCGTCTTTGCGAATAATACTTTTTTGTATCGAATACTTTTTCAAACCCGTTCAATTTACCGAGAACATCAAGCGGTATGATAGTTTTCATACATCCGTAGCAAATACCGCAGTTCAAAGTTTTTTCATCATAATCGAAACAAACATTGGCAAAATCCTTAAAATCGGGATCGTTTCCGATCATTTTAAGCTTTTCTATCCTTGTTTCATGGTCGCTTATCATATATTTCAGTTTTTCCGTGCCGCAGCAACCGCACAGCATATTTTCATAATGCTGGGTCGGAGAAAAAAGCGATATTTCTTCAAGGCTGTCGGCGTGTCCCGACGAAGAGATGATATATACCGAGAACAGCTTTTCCATTGCCAATACACAGGCAAGATAACGATACATGGCTGTGTATATATATCCGCCTCTGTAAAAATCTCTGTCAAGATTGGAGTCGAAATGTAAAAATGCCAAATCGTGTCTTTGTGCCACAGTCCTTGAGTTTTCGGCAAGCATGGTTTTTACGCGCTTGATACCGACGAATATCTCATCAATATCATACGGAGGTGTTACCCTCGGAAACAGATAGTTAAGCTCGCAATACATAAGATGTGTCAATTTCTTGCTTTTGGGTGTATCGTCTGAGGTGTGGCGGAATAACGAATACATACTGTCAACTCCGCATGACATTCCGCAGACAATACCGTTTTCGCCCTGCAATTTCTCAGACGTAACGGGGCCTTTCAGCGAAATTTTAATATCGCTGTCTTTCATAAGCAAGGGTATAAGCTTTTGAGTCAGTCCGTTGTACAGCTGTTGTGACATAGGCGCTTCAAAGCTGATATCCGAACCCGTTACCATAGCATACCAAAGCATGGCAAGCACAAAGGCATTGCTTCTCTCTCGGCAAAGATATTCCGCATACTCTGCGGGTACGGAAAACCAAAGACAGCAGTCAGGCTCGTCCCATTTTGCGGGTGGATAATCCACCTCGGTCAGCCATGCACAGTTTACAAGTTTTGATGTTTTTTGCAGATACCGATTTGCACTGTCGTCCGAAATATGCACTTTCGCCCGCAGATATGCCGTTTTTTCGTCTTTTGTAATATAAGGTGTCCCTATTGTTATCATTATACCTCTCCTTTTTGGTTTCAGAAAGAAATAACTGAATAATTCATATCCAGTATATACTGATACTCGACCGATTTGGCAAGTTTTTTTATAAACTCATAATTTTCGGTCACAAGTTTCTTGGTCTCTTTGTCCTCATTAAGCGCTATACAGCGTCCCGTGTCCAGCATAACAAAACGCCCCTCGTCTTTTGTAAGCCGTATTATGATATATACCTCTATATCCTGCTGTAATATCTCCTGAAGATCTTTGGGGAGCTTTTTCAGCACATCGCCCGGGAACGGCGGTATCTGTTCCTCGTCTTCGGGGTTTTTAAGCACATACATCAGTTTGTCAAATAATTCGTCGGGCAGAAGCTCAACCAAACGCTCGGGCGGAAGTATTTCGCATATCAGCCTGCGAAGTTCCGACAGCCGACTTTTTGTTACGGCATAGCTGACCATTTCTTCCATACAGAGGCTCATTTTATTAGCCATGCGGGGTTGGCAGCCGCTTTTTGTCATATATTTTTGCAGCAATTCCGAAGCTTCTGCGGCCTTGTC
This sequence comes from Bacillota bacterium, assembly GCA_017483905.1. Classification (GTDB taxonomy): domain Bacteria; phylum Bacillota; class Clostridia; order Lachnospirales; family CAG-274; genus RGIG4831. The sequence continues at coordinate 4,287 of JAFUUG010000242.1, read as the reverse complement.
GGGGGTTACGGATAAATACAGAAGTTCGGCTTCGCTGTCGTCATTCTTTTCGTGCTTCATATAATAAAGGTAATATACCTGTTCGATAGAAAGCATGATAAGGGATGTAAAAAGATACGCAAGCCATAAAAACGGTTTCGGCAGCAATGCTCCGAGTATGAAAAACATCAGTATAAGCATAACGGTGCCGGATATATTGAGTGCCGTTGAAAGGTTTGTTTTTTTGCGGTTGACAAAATATAATCTGAACAAAACATCAAAGCCGTTAATCACAAAATAGAGCGAATACAGCCTTAACGACAAAATACCGAAATCGGGAATATCATGTATGCCGTGGGCGTAAAAAAATGCGTCCGAAAAAATAATGATAAGAACAGTCATAATGCCGACAATAACAGCCGTTATGCGTATACATTGCTTTAACAGCGTTCTGATTCCGACAATATCATTTGCGCCGCTCATAAATCCCGCAAGCGGGCGCATTCCGCCCTGTATTCCGCTGACGACCACATTCACCAAGCCGAAACAGAATACGCAAACACCGTTGATAACACCGCCGTCGTCGCCGAAAACGTATACCAATATCTGAATTATAAGATAATTTTTTACAGCTGCCATAAGGATTGCGGTCGCATCGGGTGTGCCGTATGAAAGTATCTCTTTTACCTCGTTAAATCCCGCTTTGGCTTCGCCGCATTTGTACAGGTCGGTATTCTTTGCGATATAGATGACGGTCGTCACACTTCTTACTATATTTGCCGCCGCCGTTCCGTAGCCTGCGCCCGCTGCACCCATATCCATTACAGCCACAAACAGCAGATCCAGAATAAGATTGACAATACCTTCCATTGCGGCAAGCTTCATAAGCAGCTTCATTTTTCCCGAGATCTGAAGCTGATATACCCCGACGGTGGATATCAGTCCGAAAGGCATGGATATCATAATACCCGTGCCGTATTGCTGCATCATTTCTATGGTCTGCGCAGAGACCTCTCTTTCGTATGATGCTATCAATGCCGATACAACGGGTATCTGGGCAAACGCAACAAATATTGCCGCAAGTATCATCATTACGATAGATGCGTGTTTCATGCGCGCTGTTTTGTCAAGATCGCTGCTTCCGATAGCGGTTGAGAGAGCGGTCGCGCTTCCGCTTGCGACCAATGCGGAAATAAGAGCGATAAACAGCGTAATGGGATAAAAAATATTGACGGATGCCAAGGCGTGGCTTCCGACAAAATTTCCGACCACAAGACCGTCAACGCTTATCAGCAGCAGCGTTGATAAATTGGTGGCTATCATCGGCGGGATATATTCCCTTAGTTTTCGCATGGTAAGCGAACCGTCACGCCCGAAACGGGACAGCAGTTCGTTTTTTAAATTTTCATGTTCGGTATTTGCTTTATTCATATTTTATATAAACGTGCCTTTCTTAATTCTTCAAGAATGATCTTGCGGCCTTTTTTGCTTTCAAACCAGTTTTCGGGAGAAGTGTCAGCCCCGTAAGCGGGTAAAAATACCGTCTTTTTTTTGCATAGAAGCGGTATGTCTTTTGCAAGATACTTTGCTCTTGGTATATGAAAACCCGCCGTTACAATGCCTATGGTCTCTATATTTTCAAGCTTTGTTATGATATCCGATGACAGTAACAGATTTTCCCTTGTATTACGGGCAAAATTTTCTATGAATATCCGCTTTTTCGGGATATTTTTCTCTTTCAGATATTTTGCCATAAATTCGGCTTCGGTAAAATCCGTGCACGGATATCGGTTTCCGCCGCTTACAAGGTAAAGCATATCGCTTTTTTTGCTCCCGATACCGTAGGCCTGTTCAATTCTGTAACCGCAGTTTCTGCTGCCCAATATAACAAGTATATCTATGTCTTCGGCTTTTATTTCGTCTTTTGTCACACCGAAAACGATACGATTTATCAAAGGAAGATTTTCGGCTTTTTCAATTTCATGTTCTGCAAATCTGTCTATGGCTTTCTCTGCCTCTCTTGAAAGGTCATAGGCGGCAAAGTCTGATTTTTCCTTGTCTGATGCTTTTTTTGCAAGAGAAAGGAAACAGCGTATTTTTTTCTCGTGCAGTTTCATTGCTTTTTCAAAATACTGAGGTATATGCCTTGTTGACATGGATATCCTGTCACGCTGTATATATTTGAGCATCATAAGTGATGATGCGGCTATGGTTTTGCATAAGGCAAGATAGCCGTAATTAAAAATGCGGTCTTCGCCGAAATCACTTTTTTCGTCAAAACGCAGTTTTGCCTCTTCAATAATACTTCTTTTGTAGAATTTGTTGCAGTTTGAGTATATAAGAGAACGTCTTGTACGGATATACTCATCGGCAAATTCTCCCGTATCGGGATATTCCCTGTCGGGCAGCGTCCATTGTTCGCAAGTACCCGAAAGATATATCCTTTCTATGCCGAAAATGTAAAGATCGAGGTTTTTTTTAAGAAGTTGACGGCTGCTGTCAAGAAAACCGTCAAACAGACAATCGTCACAATCTATAAATGCTATATATTTTCCCTTTGCCATATTCAGCCCGATATTTCTTGCGCCCGATGCCCCTTTGTGTTCACAAAGACAGAACCTCACGTTTTTTCTGTGTTCACAGCTTTTTGCAATTATTTCCACGCTTTTGTCTGTTGAACCGTCGTCAATGACTATCAGTTCATAGTCGGGCGAAAGTTGGTCTATAACGGAAAAAAGCGACTCTTTTATATAGGCTTCGCAGTTATATACGGGTAAAATTATTGAAAGCAATGGACACATCGCTACCGCTCCTTTAAGATTTTTTGGCTCGGGCGGGGTTACAAAGTTTCGTTCATACTGCCCGTTCTGTAGCCTGCAAGGTCAAGTGAAACATAGGTAAAACCAAGGCTTTTAAGATAGTCGTTTATCTTTTTGGCATTACCCGTAACTTTGTCAAATTCATTCGGCATGACCTCTATCCTTGCCATTTTATCGTGTATTCTGACTCTTATTTGCGTAAAGCCCATATCAAGCAGAAATTGTTCCGCCTTATCCACCATGTCAAGTTTTTGCTTGGTTATGGTCTCGCCGTAGACGAACCTTGACGCAAGGCAGGCAAATGACGGTTTTTCGCTTGTGGGCAGACCAAGCTGTCTTGAATATTCGCATATTTCCGCCTTGCTTAGCCCGACCTCTCTCAGCGGGCTTTTTACTCCCTGTTCCTTAACGGCGATAAGCCCCGGGCGGTAATCCCCGTCATCATCCGTATTTGAGCCCTCTGTCATGGTTTTTATGCCGTATTCTTCGGCGGCTTTTTTCATTTTGGTAAAAAGTTCGCTTTTGCAAAGATAACAGCGGTTTTTGGGGTTTTGCGCAAAACCCTCTATCTCCAGTTCCTCCGAGTTGACTATTATCTGTTTTATTCCCTCTTTTTGACAGAAAGACTTCGCTTCGTTCAGTTCCCTTTCGGGAAAGGAGCAGGAGCGCGCGGTCACAGCAATACAGTTTTCGCCCAACACATCATGCGTGACTTTCAGCAGAAATGTCGAGTCCACGCCGCCCGAAAAAGCCACCGCAGCAGAACCGAGTCCTTTTATATATTCTTTTAAAGCTTCAAGTTTATCCATATTCACTCTCCGTTATATCAGTATTTCGGCGGGGTATAGGGCGTATCGTCAAAAATGAGCCTCTCCGCTTTGACCACTACCTGGTACTTGTCCTCATAGATTATTTCCCCCGGAGTGTCGGTGTACACCACATAAAAAGGGTGGTTATACTTCTTTAAAAGCCACATTGCGGGGCGTATCATCTTCATCATTTCGTCCGTGTTTTCGGTCTTGAAAAAGCAGACCACATTTTCTTTCCTCTCGCAGGGCGGCGGGTAGGGCAGTTCCTCCGCAAACCATTTGTCTATTTCGCGGAAAAGGTCTGCATCCTCTTCTTCCATAACATCGTTGTGTATCAGTTTCCAGCACATACTGAAAATTCCTTTTGCATACTGCGTGTTTTCGGCAAGTTCTCTGCCTTGTATACGTACATATTTGAACTTCATACAAACACCTTCTTTGTCTGTATTCTATCATATATTTGGAAAATAGTCAACGTATGTTTATTTTATAGTCACGGAAACAGCATTTACTTTTTTTTAAAAATATTGTAAAATAATATTATGAAGATAGCTAAATTAAAGGAAGAAATAAAAAACATAAGTGAACCAAGAAGAACAAGATACGGAAATATCCGTCATAAACTTGAAGATATAATAATTATCGGTTTGTGTACTGTGATATGCGGAGGGGAAGATTTT
>JAFUUG010000241.1 GCA_017483905.1 Bacillota bacterium | reverse complement strand
GAGCCGAAGGTGATCACATCCACAGGCGGCAGTTCTGCCCCGTTCAGCAGAGATACATCACCGTAATGCTTAACCTTCGGAAACCTCGCATTCGTGACCGCTATTGGAAACGGCTCTATTTCAGATTTCCATATCGGCTCTATGCCTGCAAGCACACCCGCAAGCATGAAGCCGCCCGAACCGTCAAACAGACTTCCGAGCGTGAGTTTTCTGTCTTTCTTTTGTTCTCCCATATTTTCATCATCCTTCTTCTATCCACCAATTAAAAACATCTTCTCCCGATTTTAGTTAAACTGTTTTACAAAGAGATAAATTTGCAAAACGGCTACAAATACTATTTACTTTTTCCTTTATCCATTTAGGGGCTTCATCAACATCATTGTATCTGCCATATTCTCCAAACATATACTCCATGCCTGTATTTCTGGCTTGTACAGCCTCTACAAAAGTTTCATAATATCCAAGGTGTATATCTTGCTGAGATATCTTTATCCTTGCACGATATTTATGTCTCGGCTTGTAATAACTTACTCCGGTGACTCCCGATGTATTATTTTTTTGCAAGGGTTGATTACATTGATTCTGTTGATGTGTACATATTCTTAAATTGCACGACCTATTATCAAATGTATTAAGATTAATATGATCGATTTCCATTTTTTCAGCGTTTTCGATTAAAATTCTGTGAAGGTGATTTCCGTTACAATCAATGATGTATGTTTTACAATCTTCTTTTGTTTTACTATTTCTATAAAGATTGATGTCTCGAATTTTGGGATAAAATTTTCGATCTGTAATAAATACAGTTCCGTCTTTAAGTTTTCCATAGCAGATATCACCATCAAAAGAATAATCAACATTACTCATTTAATTATCCCTCCATATCTTGCAAAACCTCATCAAGTGTAAGTTTTTGACCGTCACGAATTACATATATTTCTTTTGCTTTTTCTCCGCTGTCCTCAAAAAATTTCAAGTATCTTTTCACGATTACGGTTGCATATTTAGGGTCAAGCTCCATAAGGTAGGCAATTCTGTCAAGCTGCTCACAGGCTATTAGTGTTGAACCACTACCACCGAATAAATCCAAAACCACACCATTTACTTGGGAAGAATTTTTAATCGGATAAGAGATAAGCGGTATCGGTTTTGTTGTTGGGTGTAACTTTGACTTTGTAGGTCTATCGAAATTCCATATTGTTGTTTGTTTTCTGTCGGAATACCACTTATGCTTTGCTGTATCTTTGAAAGCATATATAATCGGCTCATGCTGCATCTGATAATCTGCTCTGCCGAGAACAAGTGAATCTTTGACCCATATACAAGTCGTTGAATAATGAAACCCTGCATCAACTGTTGCATTAAAAAAATTTACTTTTTCCGCATCTGAATGAAAAATATATATAGCTCCGCCATCAGCAAGATTATCATATACATTTTTGAAAGCCGAAAGCAAAAAAGAGTAGAATTCTTTACTGTCTTTCCAACTGTCATTCATTATTTTCATTCCCGTACCGCCCTCATATGAGCAGTTATATGGCGGATCGGTAACACATAAATTTGCTTTTACACCATCGAGAAGTTTTGATACATCAATTGCATTTGTTGAATCCCCACACATAAGCCTGTGTTTTCCCAAATGCCAAATATCACCATTTTCTACAAATGGGGTTTCTTCAATAGCCTCATCAATATCAAAGTCATCCTCTTTCACATTTTTATCGTGTACTTTTGAAAAGAGCATATCTATTTCGGGAGCCTCAAATCCCGTGAAGTCTGTATTGAAATTTTCGTTCTGCAAGTCAACGAGCAGGTCGGCAAGAAGGCTGTCATCCCATGCACCCGTTATTTTATTGAGTGCGATATTGAGTGCTTTTTCTCTTGTTTTATCAAGTTCGACGACCGCACATGGCACTTCTGTATATCCTAAATCTTTCGCTACGGATAATCTCTGATGTCCTCCGATGATAGTCATGTCCGAATTTACTACCAATGGGTCGGTAAAGCCAAATTCGGTGATAGAGTTTTTTATTTTCTCATATTCCTTATCGCCCGGTTTGAGCTGCTTTCTCGGATTGTATTCCGCAGGCTTGAGCAAATCAACGGCTATTGTTTTAAGTTCCGATGTCTTTTTCATTGCGAGTATGCCTCCTCAGTTTTGTAAAATCGGTTATGTATAT
>JAFUUG010000240.1 GCA_017483905.1 Bacillota bacterium | reverse complement strand
TGAAAGAATAGACGATATTCAAAAGAAGATGGAGCAGCTCAAAGCTCAGGAAAAAGCATTAAAGAAAAGAGCATCCGAAGAAGAAAGAAGAAAGAGAACCAAAAGACTTATTGAAGTCGGTGGAGCTGTCGAGTCTGTTCTTAAAAAGTCGCTCGGTGATAGTGCCGGACTTATCGAAAAAGAAGATCTCCCTGCATTGATTTCATTTTTAGAAAAGCAGGAAGAAAGAGGACAGTATTTTTCAAAAGCGATTACCAGCGGAAGGGATAACAGAAAAGCATCTGCATCTGAACCGGTGGAAGAGACAACCGATTATTCTTCTGACGAAACCGAAGAACCAACAAGCTATCTGTAAAAGAATTTACGGAGATGGAAAGAAAAAAGGACTTACCGCCCTTGCAGTAAATCCTCGTTCCAGTCTTTATGATTTGGGATGATGCTTTCCAGCTCCGCATTTCTTTTTCTGCACTCTGATCCGGCTTCGTCATTATCGACTGCAAGGATAACTCTTGTATGCCGTTTCAGTCTGTCAATGGCTGGCTGTTTCATCACGCCGCCGATTGAAACATAAACAACCGGATCTTTCTTTTCTTCCTGCCGGTGCAGTTCATAAAGTGAGATTGCATCAATGGCAGCTTCGCAAACATAAACCGCTGTCGGATGTTCTCCGGTCTGAAACCACCAAAAACCATCATGGCGGCAGTTCGTAACAACTCCGTGAAAAGATTTCTCCCCCAGGTCATAAGTTCCTCGGAGTTCTCCCCAGTCTCTTTCTTTATTTGCAAATACGATATTGTTATGCTCGGCTTCTTGGTAAAGGATCTTCTGATCTATGAGCATCTGTATCGTGTCCTGAGATATTCCACGCTTCAGAAGATAAGCATACAGATTTTTATATCTGCCCTGCATCGGCTCCGGAAAGACCGGCGGCAGATTTTCAATTTTCGGAGCTGTCGTTTTCGGTTCGGATGGAACCGGTGCAGACTCTCCGCACAATGCAAATACAGCTTGATCCAGTTCGTAATTCATGTATTTAATCAGAAAATCAACGCTGTTTCCCTTGTCTCCGGTAGCAAAGTCCATATAACCGGAATAACCACGCTTGATTGATAAACTACCGTTATCCCTCGGATGGATGCTTACGCCGTCTTTCTTAAAACTGTCTGCATGATACCGCATAAGGTACTCATAGAGATCCGTCTTTCTTGCCCTCTGCATCTGTTCAGTTGTAAAGTGTTGCATCAGTATCACCGCCTTTCAGCAATGTTACGGAAATGGAAAGAAAAAATCAGAAGCTTTTTCTATCTATTGGAAGCTCCATCTGCTCAAATGGATTATCCCATCCGTCCGGAACAGTCACAAAACCGTCTTTATCGGCTTCGCTGTTCAATAAGGCATCATCTATATTACTCATATCCGGCTTAAAAAGGTCATAAGCTGGCAGATAGTCAAAACCAACACTGTATGAGCTGATCCCGAAACGGTTTTTAAGACATACCAGCTCTATTTTTCTCGGATTAGCCGCCTTTGCTTCACGCACTTTCTGCCGCTTCTCGTTTATTTTGGCTTGACTGTCGAATATTTCATCATGCAGGACTTGGAGCTGTAAGCCCCATACCACATCTGCGGTGTATTCAATGCCGCCCGACTCTTTGAAGGACTCATAGTCTATCTGCGTGAGATAGTTCTGACGGTTCAGCGAGGATATGACGATCAGGACGAGCTTGTTATCAGATTGAAGCTGTTTAAGTCTCCGCACATGGAGATCCACGGCATCCTTTGTTGTCATACGGCTGTCCGGTGCGGTCTGTATTACTTGCAGATAGTCCACGATCACGACCGGCTTTATATTACGCTGTTTTATATAATTAGTTACATAATTAGTTATATCATCTATTGTTGCTCTGAAAGTACATTCCACAATAGTCATATTACCGGCATAGGTATCATATTCTTTCACGGCATCGGCAACACGGGGATCATCGCCATTTTTACGGATCTGTAAAGAAGTCATGGCGTTATTCTCATCTTTCAATGCCGTGAGTCGTGACAAGCTCTTAGATGCAAGCTCCAGCGTTGACTGCTCCAGCGAAAAGAACAATACCGGCTGACCATTCTTTGCAAGCTGATCCGCCATCTGATGTATGAAAGTGGTCTTTCCGAGTGAAGATATAGCACCAACAACATATAACCCCGGATAGAGGTTTGTAATAACATCAAGATTTGCATAACCGGTCTTGGTTTTACCACCCTCAACAAATGCTTTCATATCATCCGGCATCAGATCATGCAGGTAGGTCTTCATATTAACGTCTTTGAAAGCCTGGATTTTTTCATTAACCTCTGGCATAGTCGATACCTCCGCTTTTTTCTTTCCATCCCCGTAAATATTACTTTAATTTCCGTATCAAGCTTACTGTGCTTGCTTACGGAAGTAAAGCAAGCGCAAGTAAGCGTTACAGTTACTTACGTATACTTACAGTAACTTACACTACAAAACCCGAAATCGCCCAAAGTGGCTCTGTGTGAGCGTTTGATGGCAATTTTTCGGGCGGCACGTGTACCCACTTTTAGTGTAGCGTGTACCCAGTTTTAGCGTAGCGTGTACCCACTTTTAGTGTAGCGTGTACCCTGTTTTAGCGTAGCTCATTTTGTCGGCAGGGATGATTGTTTTATGTTGTAGTATATCTTGTAGCCGATAATGGGTGATGTAGGGTTGTTTGTTCCGTCCTCTCGATAATCCTCGTATTTAGTAATAGCCTTGCCTTCAACAAGCGTGTCTAATGTGCCTTTGACAATTTCTATAATACGGGCTTTCTTCTTGCGCCATGCTGGGGTGCTGTCGGGCTTATATCCCAGTTCGGGGAAAAGTCCTCTTTCTTCGTTTTCGGTACGGTCAAACCATAAAAACGATACTTTGTTATTGTTTAGGCTGTTACGCTTTACAATTTGCGCCACACGCTTGATTACATATCTTTTTATAAGCACAGCTTCATCTGTGTCTGAAAAATGCTCTCTCGTTTCCAGTAGATATGCAGGAACATCAACAATCTGCTTGTTCATTTCCGCATAGCGATAGAGTGCCGGCTTTTCAAGGACTTTATATGCGATAACCTTTTTACCATTCGCATCAAAACGGGCTTCTACCTTACCGACTGGCAGGAGATAGGACTCATAGCCCCAAAACTTAACCGGCTTTTTGCCCTTTTGGAGCTGGTAGGCGTTATATTCTTCTGTACAGTCAACCTTTATACGGACAAATTGCAGTTTATTTATACTTTCCATGACTGCATTTATCTTCTTCTGTGTTATCTGTACACGCTCATTGCCAGACATTACACGCACTATCCATTCGGGAGTTATCAGCATCGGGCCTTGTAGCATGATGGTATAGGTTGCATCCATGACTGCCATATCAAAGGGCGTAATGTTGGTATTGGTTAGCGTGATATGATCGTCCTGCCATATATTTACAAGATTAACGACCTTATCCGTGATATTTAGATTAAACTCGTCCTCTGTAATGTCTATCTGTTTAGTTGTAAGTACCCTGCTTAATTTAGTGTTATTCATGTATTGACGGCTAAAATTAAGCACTGGCAAGCGTTCGCTGTTTTCCATAGGATCTCCAAAATCTTTTTCTTTTGGTGGTTTGGGTGCTACTTTCTCTGCAATATACAGCGGCTTATCTCCTTTTCCTGCGTCCTGATCGAGATTGAGGGTGTATTGATAATATGCTCCCTCTTGCTGCTCTTCATACAACTCAATCTTGGGCGGTATATGCTCAGGCAGATCCTCAATAATATCTTCCTGCTCTGTGGGTGCGGCAGCTTCTTCTTGTTTTTTCTTCCATTCCCGTGTGAATTTTTTTAGGAGCTTCTGATATATGCCGTTTCTGTATTCGTTATATTGCTCCTGCGTCATTCCCTTTAATTTACGGGGATGTTTATCTATTTCTTTTTGCGTTTCATAGCTTGCCCGTTCTTCCGGTTCGGCTTCTGCATAATAGGCTTCTACAAGTGCATCTGATAACCATTGTGGTGTCATTCTCGCCCATATATGCCCGTTAAAGGATCTGTATGTTTCTCCGGGTTGCCAGTCAAACCATTCAATATTTTGCAGATGTTTCATAAATATCTGCTTGTTCTTATCTGAAATCTTCTTTGACTGCTGTACCAGTACGTTTATATTGCCGATGGTGTCGATTTGTATATCCGGCACAAGTTCAAGCATTTTTTCTTTTTCAGCTTTTGGCAGTCTTGGGAGATTTTCTATAAAGTCTGTTACCCACTTAATTTCTGATTGGCGTACCTTCTCGTAGTACTCCATACTTTTTTCTTCCATTCCCGTCTCACCTTAAATAATAAATAATATAAACTGTTATATAAATAATTATTTAATTTCTTTTGCCGGTTCCGGAAATAACATCCATGCTCTGACTGGATAATCAAAAGAGATATGATGTAGATAATCTCTCCAAAACTTACCTTCACAAAAATGTGCAGGACTAACTAAATCACCGACAGTAACTAAATATCCATTTAGCTTTCCAGTCTCAACCGGCATTTCATCTTTGCAGTATATCCATTCCATCATATTTTTCTCCGTTACTTAATTTTCGAGCAACTTTTCATACTGTAAAACATAGTCTGCAATCATCAGATTAAGGATCTTGTTGTTGCTGATCCCACGCTTGTCATTGATGGCTTTGAATTTCTCGTAGCGGTCAATGTCAACATAAGCGGAGATCATCTTGTTTTTCTCCTTGTTGGACTTGAAAGCATTAACTGCCGTCTTGGTTGTTTCCGGTACAGTCTGATTTTTAACTGAGTCTTTTAATGATGCCATGATATAACCCTCCGTTAGATAACTTCGTTGGCTCTCTTTTCATCAAAGAGAAGTGAAAATCTGTTGCGTACTGCCTTGGCTTGTTCCTCGTCAATAGTTCCCTCGTCTGTGAGTTCTTTGACGGCTATTCTTAAATATGATTTTGTGATCTCGTTGAAAGCGGAGCTGTCGAACAATCTGCAAAAATCATCTTGGTCGCAAGTAGCAAGAAAGTCGAAGATCCTGCAATCCTTATCTGCCTGCTCCTGCGTGATTTGTCCTTCGGATGCCGCCTTGCGGTAGCTGTCTGCCATAACCTTAAAACCGTTCATTGTCCGTCTCCTTTCTATATATAACTATTTCTACTATATATTATATAAAATGTTATATAAAAGTCAAGATATTTTTGAAGCAATTTCAATGTATGCCTGAGCGACTTCTGAACGCTTTTGAGCGACTACAACGGGCAGTCCTTGATATACTGCTCTGGGAGCATCGGCTGACTTCTTTATTGAGCCGAGAAAAGGCACATCCAGCTCATGCAGGAGATCCCAAACATCGTGTTGGTCTTTTACTTGCTGTTCATATATGGTCGCTATAATACCGGATATTTTTAAGTCGGGGTTCATGTCCGGATCGGTCTGCACATTCTTTATAGTGCTTAAAAGGGCTTTAATGCCTTTATATGCAAGGAAGTCTGTCTTACATGGAATAATGACTTCATCACCGGCTACAAGCCCGTTAATCATCAAAATCGAAAGCTGTGGTGGGCAGTCTATGAAACAATAGTCAAAATATGGCGCAAGGGTTTCCAGCGCACGTTTCAGCTTCTTTTCCCTTGCCGGTAGCGTTATCAGTTTCATTTCCTGCTCTGCAAGGTCAATGTCGGATGGAATAATGAAAAGATTATCCATATCAAGAGCATCGACTGTATAAGCGCAGTCAAGAGGATCTTTCTGTGTGCGTTCAAAGAGTCCGCAGACATTCAAGCCTTTATAATCTTTTTCCATGCCGCAGGAGATCGTGAGACTGGCTTGCGGATCGAGATCCACCATGAGGACTTTTTTACCCTCTTGGGCTTTGATGGTGGCGAGATTATAGGTTGTCGTGGTCTTTGCAACGCCGCCTTTCTGATTTGTGAGGACGATAGTTTTCATTGTATGCCGCTCCTTTCGTGGCTATATAACTATTACTACTATGTATTATATAAATTATTATATAAAAGTCAAGAGCAAAAAAAGAGATGCCGGAGCATCCCTTTTTCTTTCCATATCCGTATTACCATTTGTTTTGTTTGGTAGCGTTACAATGTTTGCATAGCATTTGAAGATTATCATATTCAGTCTTGCCGCCTTTAGTCCACGGCTTGATATGATCCCCTTCCATTTCGTCATATTCGAAGTGCTTTCCGCAGTTGGCACATACTCCCTGCTGTTCTTGGTATTTCTTTTTCTTCATCTTATCCGGAAATTCTCTTAATGAAAGATGCTTCGGATCTCTTTCCAGCAGATAGATGTAGTAAGCTTTTAACCTTGCCGTAACTTCATCATCATCTATTAAGATTTGTATTTCTTTTTCAAGAGAGCCAGGATCGAGTTTGTCTTTTTCGTGATGGTTGTAATATATTCCCCACGGAAGTCCTGACATTTCTTTTCTGTATGTCGGGAATGTTGCTTGCACCCATGATATTACGGAATTGAAATAAAGCCACAACTCATTACAGTTTGTATCAAGCTGGTGCTGTGCCATATATTCTTCAATTTCAATCCCTTGTTTTTCGCATATCCATGACAAAGCTGCAGCCAGATAATCTTGTCTTATGGGTGATCCGCTCATATAATCGCCGGCAACTGAAGCCGCAGGGCATCCGGTCTTTGAAAAGTATTTCTTTGCTTCTGTAAGCCACGGTCCGGTGTATATCGCATTTCTTAACTCTTGATCCGTGAGCTGTACGCCAGCAATATTGATTATCTTAAACCAGTCAAGTTTTTCTTTATCCGTACCCTCACAGATATAGATCATAAGCTTGTAGTCTAAAATCTTCTGCGCTTGGTCGGGATAGCTTTTCTGTATGTTATGAAAGTATTGATAATCAACAGAAAAGTCACCCTCAAGATACTGGCAGATGGAAATAGTGCGCTGTTGACCGTCAAGCATCTCATAAGAGTCCTCACCGGACTTCGCCCAGTACATAACATTAAGAGGATAACCGTTCTTTACAGTCCTTATAACCTCGTCTCTTTGTTTGTCCTTATATACAAACTCTCTTTGAAAAGCCGGTCTTACATTCAGTTTGCCGCCGTATGCAACAACGCCCTGTTCTGCGCTATCCTTATAGCCGTTAAAAACTTCTGATATCGGGATCTCGTGCAATTCAATTTTCATGGCTTTCTCCTTATTATTAGACGGGCGTACTCCGTTTTTTCTTTTCCGTTTGGCTGAAGAGTCCTTACCCTTCCATGATTTTCCGTAAGCTCCTTATCAAATCCAACTAATTCAAACTGTTTCGGATTAAGTTTTGGAAGTATTGTTATCGGAACAGCCATCAATCCGTTATAATCCATCGGAATTTTATCAACCAACCTTACAAAAATGGCATCTATATTCAAACACTTGGGATATTCTTCCGGACTATAAGTGGCATATAAAGTAAGATCCTCATAATGCTCCGGTATATCCATATTGGTAAACCAGCATATATTTCCCATGCGCCGCCATTTAACACCATTTTCATCAATCTTAAAGTCTGTCTTTTTTTCTTCATACCACTCTGGCACTCTAAACCAGTAATGACCTGAGTTTTTTCCAGCCCACACCTTTTGTTCCTTTATTAACGGCATCATTTCGTTATAAGTGATGTTGTTTAAGTTGCCTATGATAATAAAATCCTTGTTATGTTCTACTAAAGTAGTGATATATTCTCGAAATAATGAGAACGGAGGATTGGTTACAACAATATCGCAGTCATCAAGTATTTCCAAACATTCAGGACTGCGAAAATCACCATTGGCGTTCAATGGGGTTTTTACTATATCCTTGCTGTTGATTACTCCGTCACCATTCGTATCCTTAAATAATTCCAGCTTGTATGTGCTTTCAGATGCGTCAAAATGAGTAGAAATCAGCTTCTTAAGTTTTAATTCATCAAACTTAAGCTCAAAGTATTTCCAAAAATTCGACCATTCCGGATCATCGCAGTTGCAAAAAACTGTTTTATTTTCAAAATGCTGCTTATAAAACCTTAGCTCTTTTTCAATCATCGACAGCTCAGTATAAAATTCATCTTCTTTCTGAGCTTTAGACATGTGCAAATTACTATTGCCCGCCATTTTAATCAATCCTCCCTTGCATCTGCTTTCATTCTTACAAGCGTTGATCTGCTTATGCCGGTCATATCTACGACTTGACTGTAAGAATGGTCTTTTAATAGATCAAGAGCGTGTCTTGTCTGCGCTCTGTTGTACTTCTTCGGTCTGCCCTCACGATAGCCAGGATTTTTCTTTGCTATCTGCTTACCTTCTTGGGTACGCTGGATAATCATATCTCGCTCCCACTCTGCAAGTGATAGCATAATATTCCGGATCAGCTTGCCGGTCGGAGTGTTGTCTATAACGCCCATATTAAGGACATTAACCTTTATCCCCCTATCATTCAGCGTATCTATGAGTTCAACGCCCTGCTTCAGATTACGGGCTATTCTATCCAGTTTCGTAACAACGATGGTATCACCGTCCTGCATCTGCGCCATGAGACGGTCAAGCTCCGGTCTGTCCGTCACGGTGCCGGTGATGGCATCAGAAAACACTTCATCAGCTCCGGCTTTCATCAGCTCCTGCGATTGTGCTTCAAGGCTGTTTCCGTCTTTGGCTTGTCCGTGAGTGCTTACTCTCGCATATCCATATACCATATATTTACCTCATACTTATGAACATAACTTTTGGGCAGTCTCAACACCGCTATTTTACTACACTTACATATCATATTCAATACTTAACAGTTATGA
>JAFUUG010000010.1 GCA_017483905.1 Bacillota bacterium | reverse complement strand
ATTTACAATTTTAAAACACAAAATGTATATTGAATTTGTATGCTATTTATATAACTGTGGTAAAAATTCAATTCCAATTGAAGAACTGTTAAATAATATAGGGTAAATTTGTGCATTTTTCGGTATTTGCTCATTTATAGTATCATAGAAATCTCTCATACGGGTATTGAGTACGCTTCTTGCAAGAATAGTCTGTAGCTTTTCTGCAAGTATCGTTTCGAGATTATATGACCACAGCTTTATCGAACGGTCATCAAACATCAGCTTATAATCATATTCTATTGCCCTCGGAGTGACTGCATCACCTGTTGAGATATCTATCTTCATGGGAGTGATGAGCCTGTCCATTACTGCATTCAATGTGACTCTGATTCCCGGATACTCCATTTCGTCCATAATGTCGGAAATATCCTTGATCTCAAACCTCACTCCGTCACCGAGATCGACAGCTGTTATATCCTCTATGATGTGCTTTGAATCAGCAGCTGAAAGGTTCTGATTTCTGATGCTTGTATCAATGTCCATTGTAGAACGGAGTGCCACACCTACCATAGCAGTGACCAGCATTCCACCTTTTATTACGAAGTTGTCTTTGTATTCCGAGTTTGCGACACGCTCAAGGAAACGCTCCATCATATGCATTCGCATCAGCACTCGGGCATCTGCGTTTTTTACTTTCGCAAGATTTTTGATCCTGCCTTTTACTTATTCGGGCGTTAATTGCATATTATAGTAACACCTCCATATATTTACGAACAACGCTCTGTATCCTGAACAATTTTGAATACTCCCATAGCTTGTTCAGGTCTTTATCTTTTCTTGCAGCATACGCTTTCAATGCAGGCATAAATTCCTGTATATCTATCGTACTTCTACTTCGTACAAGGTCACATATCGTCCTTTCAAGATCGTACATCGGTATCTCATTACCGCAGTTATCCTTGACTAAGACTTTTCCGACATTGAGCAATTCTTTCTTTACGGTGTAGACCTTGCATCTTCCGTCGGCTGTCAGTCTGTGAGCATTATAACCGCTGTACATTGTGAGTGTGTGCACTAACGGCTCCCTGTCCGTCAGACCGTAGAAATACAATGCTTCATTATGCGAGAATACAGCGTTTGGACATCTCTTATGAAGCACATACAGCTCGTCTACCCATTCGTCCCGGGAAATATAGATACCGTGTTCGACCTGTTCCAGTTCGTTTTCACGCACATATTTATAGAACTTATATTTTGAAATTCCATTTTTTGCCGCAATTTCAGGCGTTATATAACCATTTTCTTTTATCAGTTCAGCCATGTTCTTCATAATCATCACCAACTTTCGTGCTTATATTATATCCAAAATGTGCACAAAAGTCAAGTGCTTTTCAGTTTTATACAAATTTATACTTTTTTAAATTCTTAAAGCAAATTTTAAATCTTTGACTCGAAATTTTAAATTCTCACTGCAAATTTTAAATCTTTGGCTCGGAATTTTAAATTCTCACTGTAAATTTTAAATTTTTTAAAGATTTTTTAAATCTTGAGTCAATTTTTTAAATTCTTCGCTATTTATTTGAAAAATAATTTATAAAAGGGTATCGCAAAACGATACCCTCTGTTACAAAACCTTAAATTCAACTTACCCTCTGCGCGGCAGCAAAGGCGTATTTCCCTTTCTTTGTCTTTGAGATCGTCACATCCCACAAAGTCCCGTCCTGGGCTTTTTCAAAAGCTGTTTTCTTATCAGCCGGGCTATATATCTCCTCTCCGTCAACAAAGTGTCTGAAACAAAACCCTTTTTTCTTGATCTTCTCATCTGCCAGGTCTGTAAAATAGCAAATAAGGCCATAGTTACTGCCCTTATTCCACCAACTTCTGAAATCAAGTTTCATACGGTAAGTGCCCTCCTCTCTGAATGTTTCGTAAGCCTCGTAGTTATGTTCGTAAAGTTCTTCTCCTGTTGTTAATACTCCGTTATGGTTCATAAAATTTCCT
>JAFUUG010000239.1 GCA_017483905.1 Bacillota bacterium | reverse complement strand
AAACGACAAAAGTACTTGTACTTTGGGCGTTTACTCGCACCGACTGCGTGCCGCAAAGCGGCTAAATTCCTTATACGCAGTCGTGTGCATCCCCCGGAGGGTTATAGTAAACGACATTTTTTAATGTCGTTTACTATAATATTTTGTTTATCTTTCTCCGACTATCTCATCATAGTCAGCAAGACCCATTTCAATAAACATATTCTTATATCTTTGTGTGCTTCCAACAGGTACATAAACATTCTGAATATTATTCGTACTGTCAAATACGTCCAGTCCCACGCTGTCAATACCTTTCTTACTCTTGAATTCTATCTCATAAAGTCTTGGACAGCTTGCAAAAGCAAGATCACTTATGTTATTGACGCTCTCAGGTATCGTTATCTTGAGAAGTTCGCATGTATCAAAAGCACTCTCGCCTATCGAAACCAGACCTTCAGGCAATATCATTTCCGTTATAACAGTATCTCTGAATGCCTCTTTCTTTATCTCTTTTACATTTGAACCCATCTTTATTTCAGTAAGTTTGGAATATCTGAATGCACTCGTTCCTACAGTAGTTACATCTTCAGGTATAGTATAGCTTGCAGCGGCAGATGCAAGAGGATACTGCAATATTCTTGTACCGTCAATGCTGAATAAAACGCCGTCAACAGCCTTAAAGTTTTTGTTATCCTTATGTACTGTATACAGATTGACTTTCTTACAGCCGGCAAAGGCATCATCGCCTATCTCAGTCACATTGGCGGAGATATTTATGCAGCCCGATATAAGACAATCCTCGAATGCACTTTTTTCGATCTTTCTTATTCTGTCGGGAATACTGAAATTCATGGCATTCTTTGCAATAGGATAGTCAACGAGAGTATTTTTATCAAAATCATATAATACTCCGTCCTCTGCACTGAACCACATACTTCCGTCAGCCACCGTATATTCCGAGATGAATCGGCAGCCGTCAAGCGCACCGTCAACGATAACTCTTATATTTGAAGGCAGCTCATAGCTTGAATTATAGTTGCTGGCAGGATATTTTATAAGCTTAGTCATACCCTTGTCATAGAGTATACCGCCTATATCCGTAAATTTCTGATTTCCGGCCTCAACACTTATGTTCTGTAAGCTGTCGCAGCCGATAAATACTCCCTCGCCTATCTCCTGAACATTTTTCGTTATCGTAAAATTGATAAGCTCCTTGCAGTTTACAAACGCCTCATTTCCTATTTCTTTTACGTTTGCAAGTTTTACATTCTTTAATTTAGTACAATCCGCAAAAGCAACATACCCTACCTTCATCGTCTTATCAGGCAGCTTTAATTCTTCTATAGCAGTTTCATTGAAAGCACCGTCACCTATTACAGTAACATTTTCTCCTATAGTAACGGTTTTAAGATTTTCGCAGTTATAAAACACCCAATCGGGAATAATTTCAATGCTTGACGGTATCTTTATACTTCTCAGTTCCGTTCCTATAAAAGCACCCTCGCCTATCTCCTTCAAAGTAGACGGAAGACATATCGCCGAAAGTTTAGTCTGTGCAAAAGCAGATTTTCCTATTTTTTCTATTTT
>JAFUUG010000238.1 GCA_017483905.1 Bacillota bacterium | reverse complement strand
TTTTCGGCGGTCGATGCTGCCGAGATTTTATGGTACAGAAATACCCGTGAACCGCTGAAAAAATACTGCAAGAAAAACGGCATACGAAAAGTTGACTTTGACGGAGAAAACGGAAAGACCGTAACGCTCAGATTCATCAATGAGAATAATCTCAGCCGACTGATCGCACACAGCGAGAACCCAATGGTGCGTGAATTTGAAGAATGGGTATTTGAGGAGATAATTCCTTCAATTAGCCGTAGGGAAAAACAGCACCTTGATGAACTTGAAAAGGAAGTCCTCGATCCCGATGTTATCATTGGTATTGCGAAAGAAATAAAAAGGCTAAGAGCAGAAAACGAAATACATGAAGCCGAGAACGCAGCACTCGAATTGCAAAATAAGATAATGAGACCGAAAGCGGAATACATCGACAGCCTTGCCGAAAGAAAACCGAAATGTAAATACCACAAATAAGCGTTTTTTTCGGTTTCAATATTTGTGTAGTTTATGCCTCATAATTATCTTGATAAATGCACACAGCAGAGTTAATATGTGTACTGCAAGGGGCGGAAAAGCCTACAAATTATCAAGACAAACGGAGGACAAGAACATGAGAACAAGATTTTACTTAAACGGAAAAAAGGTAACAAAGAAAGCGGTAACGGAGATGCTCGGAAAGGAAAGACTTAACAGACTAATTGCCGAGGCAAAAGAGGCATTCTTCGAAGACCCATACATTCAAAACGACTTCTTTACAAAAGGACAGATACTCACGATCGAATTTTATTAAAATTAGCGGGAAAGAGCTTCTTTGGAGGCTCTTTTCTTATGCCGTAACGGGAGGTGACGGAAATGGCAACAAGGGGCAGAAAACCAAAACCTACAGCAATGAAGATACTTGAAGGCAATCCAAGCCGCAGAGCCTTGAACGAGAACGAACCAAAGCCGCACACAGCCGTTTCTGACTGCCCTGAGTGGTTAGAGGACGAGGCAAAGGCTGAATGGGCTCGTATGGGCGGAATTTTGGAAGATATGGGCGTGCTTACGGAAGTCGATACTACCGCTTTTGCAGGGTATTGTCAGGCTTACGCAAGGTGGAAAGAAGCCGAGGAGTTTCTCTCACAGCACGGTTCTATCATCAGAACACCAAACGGCTACCTACAGCAAGTGCCGCAGGTTTCCATTGCACAGACAAACTTGAAGATAATGCTTAAATTCTGTGAGCAATTCGGACTTACACCATCGGCAAGGAGCAGGATCGTTGCGAACAAATCCATTGAGGAGACCACAGATGCAATGGAAAAACTGCTGAGAGGAGAATAACGAAATGGAATACACACCAACAAGATTTATGCTCCCAACCTCACATTACGATAAAACAAAAGCAGACCGAGCCGTAACATTCATATCCAATCTGAAACACACCAAAGGCAAGTGGGCGGGAAAGCCGTTTATTCTGCTTCCGTGGCAGGAACAGATAGTACGAGATATTTTCGGTATAGTTAAGGCTGACGGAAAAAGGCAGTTTCTTTCGGCTTATGTCGAAATAAGCAAGAAAAACGGGAAGAGCGAGCTTGCGGCGGCTGTTGCACTCTATCTTCTGTATGCAGATAACGAGGCAAGCGCCGAGGTCTATGGTGCTGCCGCCGACAGACAGCAAGCGTCAATAGTTTTTGATGTTGCAAAGCAGATGACCGAAATGTCTCCGGC
>JAFUUG010000237.1 GCA_017483905.1 Bacillota bacterium | reverse complement strand
GAATGTGTAAGATTCGGTGTAAGATATCTGGATGTTTATATTCTTGGTGAAAAAATATCTTAAGGGCACCTCTAAAAATTCATTCTTTGCATAACTTGATGAATTTTCCAATAGCTGCGTCAAAGTCTCTCAACATAGCTTTTCTGCTATGCTTTCGAGCCTTTTCCTTGCTCTTGGAAAATTCCTCTGCGTTCTGCTTCAAAGCAATTTTTAGAGATGCCCTTAAAAAAACCCCTGTGTATCGCAGGGGTTTTTATGGGTTTAAAAAGAAAGGAGAGATGTTATGAAATGTCCGTTTTGTGGATATGAAGATACTAAGGTGCTTGATTCGAGATCGGCTGAAGATAATTCTTCGATAAAGAGGAGAAGAAGCTGTGAAAAATGCAGTGCAAAATTTACGACTTATGAAAGAGTTGAACTTTTGCCGCTTATGGTGATAAAAAGAGATCTTTCAAGAGAACCTTTTGACAGAAATAAGATATTGCGCGGAATAAGGGTATCTTGCAATAAAAGACCGATACCTACGGAAGATATTGAAAATGTAGTGAAAGAAATAGAAAATTCTCTCTACAATACGGGAAACAGAGAAGTTTTAAGCTCGGCAATAGGACAGATGGTTATGGAAAAGCTGCTGGATATAGATGAGGTGGCTTATGTAAGATTTGTGTCGGTATATCGGAGTTTTGAAGATGTTGATTCATTTGTTGGGGAGCTTGAGATGCTTAAAGAGAGATCGGGAAAATAAAATGTATTAAACCGTGATATTTGTAATAGAATTTATTAAGGAAATGTTGTGGGGGATATATTTTTTGATTAATTTAAAAAAATTCAGATTTACAAGGAACAGAATTTTGTTTCTGATATATTTATCTGTTATTTGTGCGGGAATGAGCAAGACTTATTATTATGACAGCGCAGAGAGTGTTTCGCTTCCTGTCAATCGGCTGAATATCGTTATAGATGCGGGGCACGGCGGATTTGATCCGGGAAAGGTCGCTAACGGTATAGATGAAAAGGTGATAAATCTACAGATAGCTCATAAATTGCAGCTATATCTTGAACAGGGCGGTTCGTATGTAATGAACACGAGAACGGAAGACAATTCTCTCTCGGAGGAGAAAAGAGGAGATCTCAAAGAGAGAATAAATATTGCAAATTCCGATGATGTTGATATGATGATAAGTATTCATCAGAATTCTTTTCCTAATAGTTCGGTAAGAGGGGCACAGGTATTTTATTACAAAAATTCCCGGGAGAGCAGGCAGCTTGCAGAGGCTATACAAAAAAGGATAAGAGATGCCGATGATACGAATAAGAGAGAGGCTAAAGCATCGGGAGATTATTACATATTAAAGAAATCGAATGTGCCGGCAGTGATAGTTGAATGTGGTTTTTTGTCAAATGATATGGAAAAGGAAAAATTGCAGAATGAGAAATATCAGGAAAAAATTGCATGGGCAATATATCTTGGGGTGAATGATTTTCTCTCGGAGAGGTCGGAAACGATCTGACCGGTTTGTATGTTTTTATAGTAAGCGACATTAAAAAATGTCGCTTACTATAACCCTCCGGGGGATGCACACGACTGCGTATAAGGTAGTTAGCCGCTTTGCGGCACGCAGTCGGTGCGAGTAAACGCCCAAAGTACAAGTACTTTTGTCGTTT
>JAFUUG010000236.1 GCA_017483905.1 Bacillota bacterium | reverse complement strand
TATAAATACAAATTTCACTATTGTATGTACGACATAGCCATACACACAAAACTAATCCCCCAAAAGTGTGTGAGACTTTCGGGGGATTTTTGTCGGAGTTATTCACTCCCAAGTTCGTGCTTAAGTGTCGGACTATCTGTCAAGCCACTTGCTTATGTAATTCGATATTACACCCGCTGCGACAGATACAATAAATGTCACTATAATATTCGACATATCATACACCCCCTTTCCGTGTCCGAGCATTACACTCGCATACGGCGGAGCCGACACCATATTTATAATACCATGATTCGACATTTTATTCAATAAAAAAATCAGGCAAATCACTTGACTTTTATAATATAAATACAAATTTCACTATTGTATGTACGACATAGCCATACACACAAAACTAATCCCCCAAAAGTCTGCTACACTTTTGGGGGATTTTTCCCTCCTATATTTTACAAATAAAAAATCGACCCGCCGATGTTCTCCACCTTTGAAGAAAACATTTCGGACGGGTCGATACGAACCTATATAAACTTTTTAATAAACCGTACCCACATATTTATAAACAGTTTCTAATCATAATATTGTATTCCGGTAAAAGATTCATCCAACGTCAGCATTTTCATGTCAAAATTTTCGATATTTATTCCTCCGACGCTTGCCGTCACAATATCCTCATTTGAAAAAACAGTCTTTTTCATTTCGGGCTTTATATACTCTTTCATCATTGTTCCCCCTGTCATTTAAGTTCAGCCATTTTTATCAGTATTTCCGTATAACCTTCGGGACTTCCGAGATCGATGGTATTGCTGTATAATTCTTTGTTTGCATTGTTCTCTTTGCCGTCTTTATCGGAAGAAATATCCGCACTGATCTTCACAGCCGCACTTGTCTTATCCGAGAAGATCCTTACAGGGAATTTATA
This sequence comes from Bacillota bacterium, assembly GCA_017483905.1. Classification (GTDB taxonomy): domain Bacteria; phylum Bacillota; class Clostridia; order Lachnospirales; family CAG-274; genus RGIG4831. The sequence goes on along the minus strand of JAFUUG010000236.1, from coordinate 3,506 downwards.
TATCGTATCATCATCGGTATAATATTTCTTTGCTTTGACCGATTCCTTATCCCCGATCTTGACATTCAAGGCCTGAATATAATCCTCATAGCCCTCAGTATCAATACAGATCATCAGTGCTGCCGCACATTCGTTTATTTTTTCCTGTTTAACATCAGGATTTATAAGTTCGACCGCCGCATCCGTATTTATACTTGAATTTGCTCCGTCAATAGTAAATAATTCCTGATTCAGTTTGCTTAAAGTATTCTCTACCGTAAATAATACATAGAATTCAGGTTCATTTTGAGATAAACTGTAGTTTTCCGAATATTGTGTCTGATACATCACTTCATTCTCGCCATATATGGAATTTGCTGTTGTAGATTCAGGTGCTTTTGTTTTTGCCGCTTTGTCGGAAAAAACATATACGGAATTTGAATTTCTCAATTCTCCGAGTCCCGATAACTTATCAATTACCTGAGCATCTACATCATTTTCGTTTATTCCGGGCTGAAGAATGCTGTTATCATATTTCAGCGTAAATTTTACATTGTTTATGCTGCCTGTAGAAGAATTTACATTTACAGGGAATGCAAGAAATTCACCTTTTACTATCGTCTCGGCTTCCTGACCCGTTGAAAGATCTATCGGCTTTCCTATGGTGAAAAATTCTTCACTGCTTGCATTTTGCACAGTCTTTGTATCTTCCGATTTTGTAAGTACCATTACACTAATCTTTGTATTGTTTCCTTCATCAGAACCCACTATCTGATATGTACCGGCAGGTATTTCTATAACAGTAGTCGCACCTTTAGGATAATTATATGTTGTACCTTTATTTACATCTACCAGTAAAGCAGCTCTGTTGCTTACTGTCAGCGAAAGTTTTGCCTTGGAGTTCGTCCTGAAACTTATACCTTTTCCGTCCTCAGCTCTGAAAGATGCTTCAGTGCCTGATAAGTCTCTTAAATAGAAATCTATATTTCCAACTATAACCGATTTTGCCTTGACATAATAATCACCTGTAACAGTAGGTGCAGAACCCATCACATAAGTACCGTATGAAGCATATCCGTTTGGATCTGCTGTAGTAGATTCACTCTGTTCTTCTTTTGCTTCCGTAGTACTTTCCGATACTTTTTCGGAAGTGACCTTTTCCGATGTAGTTGCTTCCGTAGTTTCACGGGATGTCATTGTCACAGTTTCACCCTCACTCACTGTTTCAAAAGAGAGTGAATTTATCTTAGCTTCCTTATATTTGCCCGTACCCACATCATAAATACTTGACTGAACAACATATACTCCCGGAGAAAGCACTTTCTCACCGCTTGTATTTATAATTGCCTCTCCGTCTTCACTGTATAATACAGGCACAGCAGTTCCGCTCACACCACTCATAGTTACTTTTGCGGTTTTATTAAGGAAAAATACTATACCTGCCTGACATATAGTCATAGCGTTGCCGCTGCTGTATTTCTTTCCCGGCTTATAAACTATATTGTCAACTACCGTCATTGTGTTTGCTTCTATATTCTTGATACCCGCTCCCGCATAATCAACGGAATAAGGAACATTTACGGGAGCATCTATCGCCGCATTATAAAGTTCTGCCGGAATTATGGAAACATCTATTGATTCCGGAGTAATAATATCTTTTTTCATAACACCCGAATAAGCCATACATTTTGCTTTTGCATCGGCTGCATTTGTATCAAGCCTGTAATTACCGTTTGCAATATATCCAAGCGACGGATCTATAACAAAGTTACCTTTTGCATTTTCGGCGTATACAGCCTGCGAACGATCCGTTATTTTACAAGTATCTTCACTGCTGTTCAGGCAGCTTACAAAAACATCGTTGTATGATGCTATCTTACCGCCTGCCGGTGAGAGTGCGCCCTTACAGTTTTCAAAATAGCAGTATTCCGAGAAAAGAAACGCGCTTGCTCTTGCATTTTCGGCATAGTCAGTTTGCGCCAGAACATAGTTGTTATACAAATGGATATTCGCCTTTCTTGCCAGCGGTCCTCTTGCCTTGCAATCAGACCAGTAATTGTGATGGAAAGTTATATCATACTGAAGATTATCATCGCTTGCACCTATGAGATTTGTCTTGTGACAATTCATAAATCTGTTGTATGCCAGCGTATAATTTGTACCTCTCTTGAAATCGCAGGAACCGTCGCCCTCACTTTTATCACTCTCGGTAGGATTACTGCAATAGCCCGATTCAAATGTATTGTTGTGTATCCAGCAATACTTGACAGGTGCCGTCAGCTTGCCGTTTGCCTGCTGCCCCTCCATACCTATGGCATCTTCGGGATAATTTGCAAATCTGATGTTCTTTACTTCAAAACTCTGACCAAGCTCAGCCGCTGCTCCCGCTGTAGATGCAATAAAATGAACTCCCCAGCCGTCAATAGTTGCATCATATCCTATACCTTCGATAGTTACATTCTTTGCATCCGTCATTCTTGCCATCATGCCGTTATCTTCTACAGATCCGCCGTAATCCTTACTGCTATATGCAGTCAGTCCGTTTATACTTTCGCTCGGTACAGGAGCTGCATTTCCCATAGGATTTGTTCCGCCCTTTGTATTTGAGTCGCCCGCTTCTACTTTTCCGACTATCCTCACAACAAGCGGTATATTGTTTTCAGCAAGTGTTTTTAATATACCGTCGTTGGTATTTTTCGTAGTTGCTTCGGAGCTTGCACCCCTTGAATTTAAAATATTTCCTATTCCGACTATACTTTTTCCTCCGTAGGAAAGTGTTACCGTATTTTTGTTGCTGTCAGTTACATAAAGTACAATAGCATTATCTTTTAAACTGCCGTCATCTTTGTATGCTCCCACACCGTCATTGTTATTGAAATGCGCATATCCGGATCTGTCCTGCTCGGGAACTACGATTCCGTCTTTGCTGTATTCATTCCCGTTTGAAGCCGTTATTTTAATATTGTATGTTCCTGCCTTTACACCCGGTATATCCACACGAGCCGTCCCGTCAACGCTTCTTTGCAGATATTTCTTGTCCTCACCCGTTAATGTTACTTCTTCCTGCGTATCGACATTTTTATATGTTACCGTAGCCTCGGAAGGAACACTGTCTGTCCAGCTTGCGTAAATAGTTTCGTTCCAGCCTCCCGCCGAAAGAACATCTGCGGCAAATATACTTTCCGAAAAAACAGCACTGCTAAACGTCATGACACCTGCAAGCATCGCACTTAAAATCTTTTTCAGCTGCTTCATTTTTGCTCTCCTTTTATAAAAAACACCGATCATACCTGTATAATAATTGTGCAGGCTGCGTTCCGAAAGTAGCTATCATTCCATTACACAGCCTGTACATCTCTTTAATTTAAGAACTGTAAATAAATTACTTTTATAGTAAGCGACATTAAAAAATGTCGCTTACTATAACCCTCCGGGGGATGCACACGACTGCGTATAAGGTAGTTAGCCGCTTTGCGGCACGCAGTCGGTGCGAGTAAACGCCCAAAGTACAAGTACTTTTGTCGTTT
>JAFUUG010000235.1 GCA_017483905.1 Bacillota bacterium | reverse complement strand
CGATTTGTATAATTCTCTTTATTCCCAATCATAACACATTTATTTACATTTTTCAATCACTTTTTTAATCGAAGTCATCATCAAGTCCACCGAGGATAGTACCTGCAACACTTTGAGAAACACTCTCCCAAGTGTAATTCTTAACCGAACCCCAAGTTACATCTTTTATTTCGCCCCAATTTATGTGTTCATATTCAAGCATCATATCAAGGTGATAAGGTATCATTGTTTCCAAGCTGCGTTTGACGATGCCGAGGAATTTGTTATTTTCGACTTTCAAAAATCGTAATATCACTGTCATATCCCGAAAGTCTATCTCTACCTTTACGCCCGGAACGGTATTTGCCGTGCTTTCAAGAAGCTCCTTTGTCGCAGTTCCGACACCCAAGAGCCTCGTCCTGACATACGCACGTCTTTTACCTAAATCGTCAAGTTTCTTTTCTATCGACATCTCCTTTTCCTTTAACTCCAAATACCAAGTGGAGTAATCAAGAAATATCTGCTTGTAAAGATCATTTATTTTCTCTTCAATAACACGAAGTTTGGTATTTATCGCATTGATAAGGTCAATAGTGACTTTATCTTTTCGGTACATCTTATGGATAAGGTTCAGCAAAATTCCACCTCCAAACATCGACTACCACCAACAGGAGTAGTTATGCCTATTTCATTCGGATACTCATTTGATGTATATCGGCAAATAAGCCGAAAACAAGCCGTTTTTTCCTGTTTGTTGCTGTATTTCTTTTGCTTTTATGCCCATTTGGTTCAGATACATCAACCTCAGCAGCAACTAACACCAAAAGGAGTAGTTATGCCTATTTGGATTAGATACTCATATCTGCTTTATATCAGCAAAACAGCCGAATACAAGCCATTTATCCTTGTTCGTTGCTGTATTTCTTTTGCGTTTATGCCTATTTGGTTCAGCTACGAAACTACGACCAAAAGGATGAGTAAACGCAAAAGAAATACACCAACCATTAGGATAACCTCCCGAATAATCGGTATAAATCAAAAATATAGAAAACATATATCTATTTCAAATGGGCGTATTCATAAATTCATCAAATTACAACTCATAGTATGAGTGCAGCCGTTTACCTTATGACTTACAGACTGTATGCGGTAATTATCGTCAATTCTAAGATATTCATCTTCAATGTGCATCACTCGACCTGCCCTCGCAAGATCGTGACCTATGAAGTCCATTGAAATTTCTCTTTTGATGATGTTCTTTTCTTTCAGTTCGTTATTCGCAAGTTCTTGTATGTTCTCCGCCTCATCGGAATTAACGCTGTAGTTTTCGGCAAGCAGACCATATTTTCTGATGCTTTCTTCATCTCTTGCAATAAACTGTTTTTCCGGCATCTCTCCGCTTGTCTTGGAGTTCACCTCGGCAATAATGCAGTTTTTCATATTCTCTATCGAATGGCTGTACTGCCCTCGGCTGTGAGCATATTTCTCTGTTACATCAAACCGCCCCACATTAACGGCAGGCTTGAATATATAGCTTATCGGCTCCGTGGGCATTTGGAACACATATATCTTATCCGCCCGCATTTCGTAATAGTATTTCTTCCCGTCGTTATCCTGTTGTATTTTTATCAGTTCTTTTATTATCTCGTTTACATTCTTGATGTATACTCCTTTGACCTTTGCGGGCATATCGCATATTGAGCCGATGCCTATACCGACCTTTGAAAAAAGCTCTTTCAAACATTCCGACACACTTTTATCTTTGAATTGTATTATCGTATCATTTTT
>JAFUUG010000234.1 GCA_017483905.1 Bacillota bacterium | reverse complement strand
TTTACACCTATTCCAAGATTTGCCGCTGTTTCGATCGTATGTTCACCGTTCCTTGACGTAACTCTTTTCATAAAATGCTCTTTTCCCGAGTCATTACTTGCTTTTACCAGATCTATGCAAGCTCTGTCTATCGCTACCGGATCCGTCGATATTAGTATTCCGATATCTTTTAAACAAGGATCTTCGGCAATCGCACAGCAATCACAATCAACTGACATATTTGCCATAACATTTACATAAACAATATTATCGGCAAAATGATCGACAACAGCAGATGCAGCTTCTGCCATAGATTCGAGAAAAGCGTTTTGTTCGGGCAAATCCCCCCACACTATAGTCTGATCGGAAGTCTTAGTATATTTCCCGGCAGAATGAATATTGACTTTTCCTGCTGTTGATGCACATCCAATAGACAACTGCTTTAATGCTCCGCCATAACCACCCATAGGATGACCCTTAAAGTGTGACAATACAAGCATGGAATCATAATTCATAAGGTTCTTTCCCACTATATCACTTTTTAAATGTTTTGCATTTCTTTTTATCGGAAGCTCAACATCCGGACCTTCTTTATCCATAAGATCCACATCAAAATATTGATCCCATCCATGCTGCTTTATAAGTCGAATATGCTTTTCCGATGAATTTCGCTCACCCTCGTAGGCTGTATTGCATTCAACGATCTTTCCGCCAACATGATCTACTATAGGTTTCCAAAATTCAGGTTTTAGAAAATTCTGATTTCCTGCTTCTCCCGAATGAACCTTTATAGCAACATTACCTTTTAATTTTCTTCCTAACTTATCATATAAGCAGACTACATTTTCGGAAGATATATTCCTTGTAAAATAAACTTTTGACACAGAACCCATAATTTTCCTCCTGTAAATAATTTAATTCTTCCTAAAAAATCTTTTTTCGTAATTACCGCTAATTCAAAATCATTAATTTATCAATCACCAAAATACTTTGTTTGCTTTTCAAGATACCTTCGCTTGTAAACAACCGGATATTTATCAACTATTTTCTTAAAACACTCACAATTTGCATCATGGTCGTTTATGATTCCGCAAGCCTGTAGGTGTGAATATATTGTTATTGTTCCAAGATATTTAAAGCCTCTTTTTTTCAAGTCTTTACTTATATCATCGGAAAGTCCATTGCTTACAGGAATAAATCCTTCCGGATGCTTATTGTATACTATAGTTTTATTATTGGAATATCTCCATAAATAATTACTGAAGCTGCAAAATTCATTTCGTATCTGCATAAAACATTTTGCATTATTGATTATAGCATCAATCTTGCGCTTTGAGCGTATCATACCCTCTGTATTCATAATCCGCTCTATATCGGAATCACCATATTCCGCAATTTTTTCATATTGAAAATTATCAAAACAACTCCTGAAAATATCACGTTTTTTTATCATCATATTCCAATTCAATCCACATTGCATGACTTCCATCATAAGAAATTCAAACTGTCCCCTATCATCACGCATCGGCATACCCCATTCCTCATCGTGATATTTCTTATTTTCCTCAGAACTAAAATCCCAATTACAGTAACCCATTGAGTATCTTCGCCTTTCTCAATAATCACACAAAAAAGTAACAACGCCAATATCATAGGCACATACCTTATGCCCGAATATTTCAAAAGGTTCGGACACTACTGTGCCATTTTCTATCTTATGTGCACCATCTATCAATTTTGGTACAATAGTAATATCTATAGGACAAGTACCATGACACGGATAGATTTCTTTGATCACTTCCTTAAATTTCATAAGTCTTTTCAGACTCAATATATATGCAGTCATTTCACGCATAGGACCAAACATAAATAACTTTCCGTCCTGTATCGGATCACCGCTAAAGAGCATTCCACTTTTCATATCAAGCAAAGCGGTACTTCCCGGCGTATGTCCCGGTAATGCTATTGCTTTAAGCGATCTTCCCCCTATATCTATAATATCTCCGTCGTATACAGGTATTATAATTTGTGATGAATGTGGCTTGTGATAATTCACAAGTTCTGCCGGATTCATCATTACTTCTTCAAACTCATCATTACTGCCGATATGATCCGGATCTGTATGTGTATTGAAAAGTTTTATAGGCAAAGATGTCAATTCACCTGCAAGTTCTTTCGCATTATGTATCTGCATACCGCTATCTATCAATAAAGCACATTCCAATCCGATAAGCAGAAAAAATCTGACTCCTTTATCTTCAAATCTATATGTAGTTTCATTGATTTTTACCCAACCCATTTAAGTACCTCCAGATAATTTTTAAAAATTTTATTATAAAAGCATTTTTTGCAAATTTTATAACGAAATATCCACATAGGAATACTTACCGATTTTATCTTCAATAATATTCTTATTTAGGTTTATCCAACTTTTACATTTATCTAAAATGACCGCATCACTCGTTATAACATTTTCCTTTCCGTATAATGTGCGGTCAACATCATTTATTATTAGTGTCTCTGTTTCAAAAGAATAATTTTTAAGTAATTCAATTATCCTTTGGCTAAGCTTTCCGGAATTTGAAACAGGTGCATCCAAATAAAAAACAGCCTTCCTGATTTTAAGTTTGCCAAGTTCATCCCCGATTGAAGTTATAGCCATATCTGTTTTATCTATAAGTCTGTATGTTCCTCTCAGTCCTGCAAGATCCCTGATAGTTCCGTCCATACACTTTAAAAGTGTCGAATCCGAAAAAGCCGTTTCCAATGTAATTATTGTATTAAATCCATCTATATGAACAATATTCTCTGAAAGATTTTCTTTTATTTCCTTGCTCAAACGAATTGAAATGTTATCGGCAGAAGATATTATCCTTGTTAATGCCATTCTTTGTCTTTCCGAAAGCAAGTAATGATCCCCAACAAATGTAACAGCAGATTTTATTGAATAACCCCTATTTATGATATAAAATATATCTTCACCTGCCATCTTCATTATTTTCATCGAAGCCTCATTAAATTCCTTTTCATCGCTCGGAACATACCCTCTCTTTACTGTTTTCAAAATTTTCAACTCCCATATTACACATTTTATTTATCCATCACGATGCTTAAACATACTCTTATTTTAATTATAGCACATTAAACTTTTACGGTCAAAATATTTTAAGCAGTTCAATCTGCGATTTTGATGCAAAATACCCTTATTATTCTTTGGGACTGAATAGAAAAAAATAAAGCCCACCGAAGTGAGCTTTGAAAAATCATATTAGAGCGTGGAAAATAAAGTCTGTAAATTCAGAAAAATTTCCCTGAAAGTCGGCATTCAAAATTTAGTTTACAGACTTTATTTCATAGGCTCAAGAATTTGATGCATCAATTTTTTTCTGTAGTATTCTTTTTTGATGAGGGAAAAGCATCACAAAAAAGTACATACTTTTCCAAACATCATAAGGGAGTATTCATCTTTATAAAAGATGGCTGAAAATATATCAAATTTTCCCGCCGCCTCACCGAAATTAGGGGGTATGCGGTTTAGCGGACGGAAAAATTTGAAGCATAGTTGATTTGCGAAGATATTTAACCTTTAGCAATATTCATAAGATAAAATATCTTCGCTGCTGTTGTTGCTGTTATCTTCCTGCTTGCCAGCAAGACCTTAGCATTTTGTATTTCCTTATCGCTCAAGGACTCATCCA
>JAFUUG010000233.1 GCA_017483905.1 Bacillota bacterium | reverse complement strand
GAATATATGAATACCGATAATTTTAAACTTCTGAAAAAAGAAGATACGGTAAAATTTGTGTGCGGCAGCATATCAGATCTTGAAAAAAGCAAATATATCATGGATAAATTTTTACTTTACGGAAAATGTGCTTTATACATAAGCCCCGTATTCGGCATGATAAATTCAGCCGATATAGTCGAATTTATGAAAAAAAACAAAATGAATGATGTAAAACTCCAGTTACAGCTTCATAAATATATATGGGATCCGGATAAAAAAGGAGTATGAAAGGGGATTATAAAAGATGGCTATAGATAAAAAAGCTATAGAAGAACATATAAAAGGAATTATTATAGCACTTGGTGATGACCCTGACAGAGAGGGTCTTAAAGATACCCCTCGCCGTGTTGCAAAAATGTACGAAGAAGTATTTGAGGGAATGAACTATACAAACGAAGAGATAGCAAAAATGTTTGACAAAACATTTGAAGATGATCTTGATACACAAAACAGCGATATGGTTCTTGTAAAGGATATAGAGGTATTCAGCTATTGCGAGCACCATATGGCATTGATGTATGATATGAAAGTAAGTGTTGCATATATACCAAAGGGAAAAGTCATAGGACTGAGCAAGATCGCCCGTATTGCGGATATGGCAGCCAAAAGACTGCAATTGCAGGAGCGTATCGGCTCTGATATTGCCCAGATAATGCAGTATGTCACAGGTTCTGAGGATATAGCAGTTCTTATCGAAGCGTGCCATAGCTGTATGACAGCAAGAGGTATAAAAAAATCTAACGCAAAAACTGTTTCCGTAACATTCAGAGGAAATTTTGAAAAAGACGAAGGACTTCAGCGTAAGCTGTTTATGATGAAATAATATGAATATAAAAGAATTTATCAAAAAAGAACTGACTCTTTGTATATCTTTTCTTCTTGTGGTACTCTCTGCCTTTGTCACACCGCCAAGCTATGCTTATTTTGAAAGCATTGATTTTCGTGTTATAGTTCTTCTTTTTTGCCTTATGGGAACAGTAAGCGGTTTCAGGCAGACAGGCATTTTCGAACGTACCGCAAATTATTTTCTCTCAAAAGTAAGTTCACAGAAAAGTGTTATGCTTGTTCTTGTGCTGCTTTGTTTTTTTTCATCAATGCTTATCACAAATGATGTCGCACTTATCACTTTCGTACCTTTTGCTATAACGATACTCACAAAAGCCAAAATGAGAAATAAGCTGAAATTCGTGATAATATTGCAGACTATCGCCGCAAATCTCGGCAGTATGATAACTCCTATCGGAAATCCGCAGAATCTGTATCTCTATTCTCTTTTAAATACCGATATGACCGGCTTTATGCGGATAACATTCCCTTACTGGACAGTATCATTGATCACACTTTGCATTATAACCGTTATATTCGGAAAAGGCTCGATAGAAAAAACTTCATCGGATAATAAAGAAAAAAAAGATACAAAGAAAGAAGTATTCTATTTTATTCTTTTCTCCCTTTGTATTTTAACAGTCGCTCATCTGATAGATTATCGTGTTACATTCCTTATATGCCTTATAAGTATAGCGATATTTGACAGAAGTATATTAAAAAAGATCGACTATTGTCTTTTGCTCACTTTTGTCTGTTTTTTTATATTCGTCGGAAATATTTCCGTGATTTCTTCCGTAAGAGGATTTATCGCTTCTGTTTCGGACGGACATGAGATAATAACATCTGCCGCATTAAGTCAGATAATAAGTAATGTACCCGCTGCTATCCTTTTATCCGGTTTTACGGATAATTACGAATATCTTATAATCGGAGTAAATATAGGCGGTCTTGGTACACTTATTGCTTCTCTTGCAAGCCTTATCTCATATAAATTTTACACAGCCGAAGAAAAGGGAAACAAATACCTTATCGAATTTACACTCTTTAATATCTTCTTTTTGGCAGTCCTCGGTATAACGTATCTATTACAGTTGTGATCCAATCAAACTTACAGTAAAGCAAAATAAAAGGCTTGCAATATCGAATTTGCATCGATTTGCAAGCCTTTTACGGTAAATGCTGATTATTTTATTTTTAATTTTATTACCGTTCCGCTTTCAAGCTCTACTCCGGCTTGCGGTGTCTGTTCATGTATCGTCTTTGAATCAGAGTTTGTCTGTATCTTCTCTTTGTCATCATCGTTTTTCTCCGTATCGACGATCTCCGAACTTTCTTCCTCTTCTTTTACTTCTTCTTTTTCGGAATCATCCTGTACAACATATCCAAAACCAAGATCCTTGAGCAATTTTTCCGCTTCATCTACAGTG
>JAFUUG010000232.1 GCA_017483905.1 Bacillota bacterium | reverse complement strand
AAACGACAAAAGTACTTGTACTTTGGGCGTTTACTCGCACCGACTGCGTGCCGCAAAGCGGCTAACTACCTTATACGCAGTCGTGTGCATCCCCCGGAGGGTTATAGTAAGCGACATTTTTTAATGTCGCTTACTATAATTAGTGTTTCCATAAATATAAAAATCGGGCTGCTGCATTTCTGCGTCAGCCCGTTATTTTTATGCGGGATTGAATTTTGATTTTCCCTGCTTACAGCGTGGACATTTCCAGTCGTCAGGGAGTGCCTCGAAAGGTGTTCCCGGGGCTATTTCATTTGAAAGGTCGCCCTTTGAAGGCTCATATATATATCCACAGACACTGCATATATATTTTCCCGTTGCACTTTTATATACTATCTCACCGACAGGGAGAGTTTCCGTAGGGTTTGCAAGATCGACGACTCGGAGTTCTTCAAGGTTTTCATAGCCGAGAGGGGTATGAGTTGAAAGATATACTGTCTTATTATTCTGTATAAATTCACGGACTCTGTCAAGAGTTTCTCTTGCGGCCGTGATGTCCTCGTATACGACGGAAAGCTTGTTTTCGTAAAGTGCCTCATCGGTATAGGTGACATCACCGTGGAACATATAGAAAAGACCGTCGTTTTCGGCTATTATAATGCTGTTTCCCTTTGTATGTCCTTTTGCTTCTATGAGGTATATACCATCGGCTATTTTTTGTGAAGCAGGAAAATTATGATATGCACCGTAGTTATATTCGGCTATAACTATATTTTTCATATCGGGAAGAAATTCTTCGGCATCTTCTTTTGAAATGTAAATTTCAGCATTAGGGAAAGAGCGCAATTCTCCCGTATGGTCGGCGTGTTTATGTGTCACAAGGATCTTCGTTACCTGCTCCGGAGTGTAGCCTGTTTCTTTAAGGGCTGTAACATAGTCGCTTATACGCTCGCCCATATAGATAGGTGTCTTTTCATCAGGTACGGCATCGGGTGCTTCAGACGGCATTCCGGTATCAACGAGAATTACCTCGCTGCCTGTGTCTATGAGATAGTTTTGCAGGCTGGAGCGGTATTTTACGGTCGGATCGAATTTTTCTGTGCCGTCTTCTCCGCCCAAGGCAAAAGGCTGTGTCATAAATCCGTTTTTGTACAGTTTTACTGCTTTGATTATCATATAATATCCTCCTTTGAAATGGTTTTGTTTTAATCTCTTGTTTTTGCACCCATACTCTTGAGCTTCTTTTTGCGGTCATACATAAGTGAATCGGCCCGTTCAAATACATCGTGCATCGTTTTATCCTTATCGGCTATAAAATCGGAGATACCTGCCGAAATTACAGCCTTATCAAGACCGATATTTTTTTCTACCTGTTTATTGAGGGTATCCATAAGGGCATGTCGGTTTTCAAAATCCGCTCCTGTCATTATTACAACAAATTCATCGCCACCGATACGGAAAACGGGACTATGATTAAATACTACACATACAAGCTTGCAGGCTTCGCATATATAGGCATCACCTGCTTTATGACCGTAAGTGTCATTGATGTGTTTTAAACCGTTGACATCGCATACAACGACTGAAAATTTTTCTATTGATGAGGCTTCTATCAGTTCATTTATTTCAGTTTCTTTTTCAACAAAGGCATGTTTGCTTTTTACACCTGTAAGAGGGTCACGATAAGCGGAATTTCGCATATTTGAAAGTTCTTCTTCGCTTTCGGACATTCGCCTGAGCATAACCCGATAGTTTGTAAGAAGCATTATCAAAGAGATAAAGAAAAGTCCGACAACTACTGTATTGTTATAAACATGAGTCCAGCGGTGGTTGTTTAACATATTGACAACAAACTGCTCATCGGCTGAGTTAGCACCGCCCGGTGAAAAGAAATATTCTTTTGTATTTTCAAGCATATTACCCGAATCTTTAAGCGTAGACTGATTGAGCCATATAAGTGATGTAAAAACGATAAGGGCAAGCAATGAAAGCCATACGACGGTTGAACGACCGAAACGTCTTTTTTTATCTCTTTTAAGTATTTCATGAAAAACAGCAAAACCGAGAACAGACCAGCCTGTAAAAAGAATATACGATTGAGTTGCCATATTTCCCCCTGAAAAAAAAGTCGGGATGAGGAGATAAGCGGCAAAAAATAACATAAAAGCAAGCCCTTTGGCTGCATTTTTTTTCTCTTTCACGTCATCTCTCAGCTTGGCAAGGCGCATTGCCGAGGCTGCCACAAGAGCATAAACAAGGGTCGTGCCAAGTGTAGTTACATCTACTATCCAGCTGATCGCCGTTCTTCCGAGAAACGGTATTATAATTGAAATTACACCGGTAAATAATATGGGCTTTACGGGAACGCCATGCTTATTAACTTCGGCAAAAGAGTGCGGAAGTATATTATCAACAGCAAGGGAATGGAGCAGGCGGCTGACAGCTACTATATTACCTGTAAGACCTGTAAGGACAAGTGCAAGGAGCGCAGCCATGAGAATAAAAACTCCCGTATTGCCGAAATAATACTGTGTGGCATAAAAAACGGGAAGAGCCTTGATGCCTTCAAGGTTATTCAAATCGCAGATATACTCGTACCAGCTTTTGTATTCAGGCGGATAAGCCGTGACGGAAAGAACGATTATCATTGAATAAAGGATAGTTGCTATTATGACTGCTGCCGAGAGTATCCTGAAAGAGTGGGCACGGTTGAAACCAAACTCTTCTGTGGAATTTGAGATGTTTTCAAAGCCGACAAATGCCCAGGTGGATATACAGGCAATATATATAGTCTGTACAAGGGAATTTTTGCCCGGAATGAATACCGGAACGTAGTTGAATACATGGCTGTCGTGCGAAGAAATACTTGTAAAAAAGCATATGGTAATGCCTGCACAGAATATTACGACAAGAATAACGGTTATCCATTCGGTGATTTTATTTCGGATAGAGCACAGAAGAGTGATCACAACTATGGCTGCAACAGATAAAAAGGCTTCACCTACATACAATTCATAGCCAAATACAGTGTAACTCGGACCGAAACGAAATATATCGCCGATAAAGTATCTCGCAAAAAGCGGAAGTGATGTTGCATTTGCCCAATATATCGCCATATAAGTAAGAAACAAAAACCATGCCGTCAAAAAACCATGGTCATGACCAAATGCCTCGGTGACATAAGCATAAGCACCACCGGATACGGGATAGCAATTCATCATATAATGGTAGCATCTTGCGATGATAAGCATTATAGCAGCACCGATTATAAGTCCTATGACACTGCATACAACACCTGCTTTCGGAAGATAAGTGCTGCTTGTGATAAAAAGCGCACCCCAGCCGATACTTGTGCCAAGACCAAGTGCCAAAGCACCAAAAGGAGACAGATAGGGTTTAAGATTGGTTGATCGTTCCAAATTTTGTTCGGATCTTTTAGTTGCCATAATGTAAATTCCTCCCATAGCCGTCTTTTTACATAGGATACGGCGGCGGATCTTATGAGAATCGGTAAAGTGATTATACTGGTGAGCAAAACAAATTTGCTCACTCAGTATAACTTTATGTACACGGCTGCGATAAAGTAAATAGCCGCTTTGCGGCACGCAGCCGGCACACTCGAAATCGGAAATATTTTCCGATTTCGAGTATAATAAATACCGATTAAATAATCTGTAATTTAATAACTATTAACAACAATTATAATATAAAAGAATATATTTTTCAAGTGAATTTCAATAAAACGGGGAAATAATTTCATAATATTTTTAATGGAATGGAAAAATCGTGTGAGCAGAAAATTTTACTCACACGATATAAGCAATGTAAAAAAATATATATGAGATACGATATGTTCAATCGCTGTCATTATCCGCAGAAGAATTTGAATGACCGCTATCATCGCATAATGTGGACAGTATCTTGTTATATATGGAACTTACATTTAGTTTCCAGTTATTGCATATTGTATTGGCAAATCTTTTATCGGAAACGGAAAGATTTATTTCCATAATGATATGGCTGCCTTCTGCCATTTTGCACCGAACGATATAGTCATTATTACTGCTTGAATAAAAATCTGCTGTGACATCAAGCTCACTTTCGACTTTTTTTCTGTTGGTGCCGACATATTCATCAATATTTTCCCTAACGCCCGAGGGGATAAGGTCTTTGAGAAGAGCAAGTGCCTTTGAACCTTCAGCAGTGATGGCATAATAAGAGAGATTATTCTCTTGCAGTTTATCGATATAATTTGAATCTATCAATTCCGCTATGTACTTTGATAGCTGAAAATAATCCATGTGTACGGTATCTATCGCAAATTCCTGTAAGCGTGCAACAGAAAAGGGGAGCTGTATGGATTCGAGAAGATAGAGTATAATGAGTTTGTTCTGAGCAAGTAAGACGTTGTTTTCTTCCATTTATATCACCATCCTGTATTTTTTTAGTTTTTATAAATATAATTTACTTTTTTATTATACACCTTTTTTTTCAATATAACAAGCACCTTGATAAGTGTTTTTTTCGACAAAAGTTTTGTTGATATCATTAAGAACACGCTTTTTATCAAGGCTCCATTTCGGCTCAATGAGAAGAGAACGGCTTCCGTCACCTGTAATGCGGTGTATTACGATATGGGGAGGAAGGTGCTCGATACATTTTACTATTATATCCACATACTCTTTTTCGGTGAGGATATGAAATTTTTCTTTTTCGTATATATCTGCAAGAGGTGTATTTGCAAGAATATGGAGAAGCTGAAGTTTTATGCCGTCTATGCCACTGTTTGCCGCATAGGATATCGTATTTAAAATGTCGGTTTCGGTTTCGTGAGGCAGACCGATTATTACATGGGCTATTACATCTATGTTGTTTTCTTTTAATTTTTTTACACAAGAGAGAAAAACTTCATTTTTATAGCCTCGGTTTAGAAATTCTGCGGTTTTTTCATTGCTTGTCTGAAAACCGAGTTCAACGCAAAGATATATTTTTGAATTTATTTCTTTAAGAAGGGAAATTATTTCGTCATCTATGCAGTCGGGGCGTGTGGCGACGGATATTGCACAGACATTTTCAAGGGAGGCGGCTTCTTCGTATTTATTGCGCAGTGTTTCCGTATCGGCGTAAGTATTTGTAAATGCCTGAAAATAGATCATATATTTTCCGCTTTTCCATTTTTTACTCATTTTTTCTTTCATTTCGTAAAATTGTTCGGTAATGGTTTTTGTACGATTTCCGGCAAAATCTCCCGAACCCCTTTCGCTGCAAAATATGCAGCCTCCGTAAGAGATCTTTCCGTCTCTTGTGGGACAGGTAAAGCCTGCATCAACGGGTATTTTTATTATTCTGTCGGAAAATTTATTTCTGAAAAATTCATTTGCACTGTAATATCTTTTTTTTGCGTTCATTTGAATTTTCTCCTTGTTATATTTTCTCTTAAATGTTATAATACTATATATTTGGTGCGGAGGTCAAGATATGAGTATACTGGAAGTGAAAAATCTTTCTTTTAGCTATCCCGACAAAAAGATACTTGAAGATGTGTCTTTTGAGGTGGAGGAGGGAGATTTTGTTTGCATAGTCGGTACGAACGGTACGGGGAAAAGTACGCTTTTAAAGCTGATACTGAATATTTTAAAACCCGATTCGGGGGAGATAAAAATAAAGAATATACCGTCAAAACAGTTTGACAAATATGAAGAGATAGCTTATGTATCACAAAAAGCAACGGGATTTAACAAAAGTTTCCCTGCAACAGTGAGAGAAGTCGTTTCGGCGGGGCTTTATTCAAAGACGGGAATGTTTCACTTTAATAGAGCAAAGGATAAAAAAGCGGTGGAGAGAGCGATAGAGAGAGTAGGTCTTACGGAATATGCCGACAAAATGATAGGCAAACTTTCGGGAGGACAGCAGCAGAGAGTTTTTGTGGCAAAGGCACTTGTAAACGATCCTGACATGATCTTTCTTGACGAACCGACTGTGGGGATAGACATTAAGGCTGTGGATTCGATATGCTGTCTTCTGGGAGAACTTAATACGGCAGGGATAACTGTGATAATGGTAACGCATGATATTTCTTCCGTACTGTATCATTCCAATAAGGTGCTTATGCTTTCGGAGGACGGAAAGGCAAATATGACGGATTCAAAAACATTCAATTCGGAAACGGTCATGTCACATTTGCATCATAATCATAATAAAGAGGGATAAACAATGGATATACTGAGTTACGACTTTATGCAGAGGGCATTGATAGTGGCGGTGCTGATCTCGATAATAACTCCGCTTATAGGGAATATAATAGTTCTTAAAAGGCTTTCAAGCGTCGGAGATGCACTTTCTCATTCGGGGCTTGCAGGCGTTGCGATAGGTCTTTTCTTGGGAGCAAATCCCATAATCTCGGCAGTTATTTTTTCTATAATAGCGGCGCTTGCAATAGAGGGGATAAGGAGAAGTTTTTCGGCTTATTCGGAGATAGCAACGGCTGTGGTGCTTTCTTTCGGAGTCGGTATCGCAGCTGTCTTTTCGGGAAAAGTACCCAATGCGGCTAATTTCAATACATTTCTTTTCGGAAGTATCGTTTCGATAAGTGAATTTGAAATGTATGTGGCAGCGGTATTAAGCATTGTGGTGATAATAACGATACTTATATTATACAGAGAACTTTTTTACATAACATTTGATGAAGAGGGGGCAGCTCTTTCGGGTGTGCCTGTGAAAACGGTAAATTTTATATTTACGATACTTACGGCGATAGTTGTTTCGGTGGCGGCAAGAACGGTGGGGTCGCTTGTGATCTCTTCACTTATGATAATCCCCGTTGCCTGTTCGATGATAATTTCAAAAAGCTATTTTACAAATACGATATTATCGGTGGTATTTGCATTTATATTTACGATATCGGGGCTTTTTGTTTCGGTGGTATACGATCTGAAACCGGGCGGAACGATAGTGCTGATAGGTATTGCGGTGCTGATAATACTGATACCTTTCAGAAGAAAATAAAATATAATGGGGTGATATTCTTTGAGTAAAAATAATATGTATAACGATAATGATATAACGGATATGTTTGAAAATATCGAAGATTTTGATATAAACAAAGCTTTTGATATAGCTGCCATGAATATAGAAGGCTCGAATGAAGTAGAACTTATGCAGACGGAAACTTTTTTGCAGCTGTATAAGTGCCTTGAACTTGCCGGAAGAAAAATCTATTTTCCGTCGGCTAAGGAAAATGAAAGCATTATAGGCAGACTTATAAATTCAACACAACTGAAAAAATATAAAGACGATCTTGATTATTGCAGAGTTGTCAGAAATTTCCTTACGCATAACCCGAAAGTCGGGGGAGTTTATCCGATAGTGCCGTCAACGGAAATGCTCAGATTGTTACAGCACTGCGTAAAAATAGTTCTGAATCCGACTAAGGCCATCGAAAAGGCTATACCTGCAAACAGGATAGAAACGGCTTCACTCGATGACAATTTACTTACTATAATGAGTATAATGCACTATAATAATTATACTCATATACCGATAGTTGACGATAACAATAAATTATTCGGGATATTCAGCGATAATGCTCTATCGGCTTATGTGAATGATAATGAGGGTATAGTGATAGACAAGGACACAAAGATAGGATTTCTGAAAGATTATCTTGCATCTGACAAACATTCAAAAGAATATTTTCTGTTTGTGCCTAAGGATATACTTTTAGTCGAAGTAGAGGATCTGTTTAATAAAAACGAGGGAACAAGACCGCAGAAACTGCTTGCGGCAGTATTTATAACGCAGAACGGAAGAGCGGGAGAAAAGGTGCTTGGAATGATAACGCCCTGGGATATACTGCGGTTGAATTCGTAAATCGGAGGGAATAATATGGCTTATGACGGAATAGCTATAAGTGCGGTAAGAGCGGAACTTGAAGAGGCACTTACAGGAGGACATATAGATAAAGTGTTTCAGCCCGAATATGACGAGATAATATTATCGGTGAGAAATGCGGGAAAAAGCTATAAGCTGCTTATGAGTGCGAATGCTTCTCACCCGAGAGTGCATTTTACGGAAATATCAAGGGACAATCCCATGACACCGCCGCTTTTCTGTATGGTATTGAGAAAGCATATCATAGGGAGGATAACGGATATAACACAAGAGGGGCTTGAAAGGATAGTGACCTTTCATATAGAGTCGCTGAATGAAATGGGAGATCATTCGATAAAGAAACTGATAATCGAGATAATGGGAAAACACAGCAATATCATACTCGTTGACGAAAACGGAAAGATAATAGACTGTGCAAAGCATATAACCCATGATAAAAGCTCGGTAAGGGAAGTGCTGCCGGGGAAGGAATATGTTCTTCCGCCGTCGCAGGATAAGGCTTCGGCATTTGAGATGACGAGGGAGAGTTTCCTTGAAAAAGCGGAAAACTGTGCAAATCAGAAAGCACAGCAGTTTATATATTATAACTATACGGGTATAGCACCGATAAGTGCAAGCGAGGTTTGTGCGACAGGCGGTGTCGATCCGTCGGAATATGTTTCAAATATCTCACGGGATAAGAGGGAAAAATTGTTTGAGGCTTTTTCGGACTTTATAAAGAGAGTGAAAAAGAAAGAATTTTCTCCGAGGATAGTATATGATAAAAACGGGAAAATAATTGATTTTTCACCGATGGAAATGAAACAGTTCGCAGAATTTGAAAATGAAGAATTTGAAAATATGTCTGTGCTTCTTGAAAGATTCTATCAAAAGAAAGACAGTGAATACAGGATATCTCAGAAAACTCATGACCTGAGAAAGCTGATAATGCAGAATATAGAAAGATGTTCAAAGAAAAAAGATATGCAGATATCAACGATGAAAGAGATAAAGGACAGGGATAAACTGAAACTCTGCGGAGAACTGATAACGGCGAATATATATGCAATAAAAAAAGGCATGAATACGGTAATGCTGCAAAATTTCTATTCGGAAGATGCGAAAGAGATAGCGATAAAACTTGACCCGAATCTGACACCCGCAGAAAATGCACAAAAATATTTCAAGAAATACAACAAGGAAAAGCGTACATATTCCGCACTTCTGGTGCAGATGAAAGAAAACGATGAAGAACTTGAATATTTGCAGACGGTGCTTACTTCGCTGAAAAGTTGTGCAAATGAGCAGGATATAAAGCAGATAAGAGAGGAACTTGCAAACGAGGGCTTCATAAAGAAGCTGTCAAGAGGAAAAAAGGGAGCAAACTCGCAGAAAAAGGCAAAGCCGATGCACTTTGTTTCTTCCGATGGATTTGATATATATGTGGGGAAGAACAATACCCAAAATGATGAACTTACCCTGAGATTTGCAAGAAACAATGATATATGGCTGCATACGAAGATAATACCCGGCTCGCACGTTATAATCGTGACAGGCGGAGAAGAAGTTCCGGATACGACACTTAACGAGGCGGCTAATCTTGCGGCATATTACAGTCAGGCGCAAAATTCGACACAGGTGCCGATAGATTATACGGAAAAAAAGAATGTGAAAAAGCCTTCGGGGGCTAAGCCGGGAATGGTGATATATAAGACAAACAGGACTGTTTATATAAATCCCTCGGAGACAGAGATAAAGAAACTTAAAAAGATCGAGTAAAACTTCGGATAATGAATTAAAATGCACAGTATTTATAGTAAGCGACATTAAAAAATGTCGCTTACTATAACCCTCCGGGGGATGCACACGACTGCGTATAAGGTAGTTAGCCGCTTTGCGGCACGCAGTCGGTGCGAGTAAACGCCCAAAGTACAAGTACTTTTGTCGTTT
>JAFUUG010000231.1 GCA_017483905.1 Bacillota bacterium | reverse complement strand
GGTAGCACGATTGAATAAATTTGTTTTTTTGTCATCATCGGCAGATGGCAAGGTCTGCTGAGTTCCGCAATATTCACATTCGCAGACGGTCGTTCCCTGCTCTATATTCAAATCACCGCCGCACATTTTGCATTTGAAAATTGCCATAATCAAAACTCCTTTGCAAATAGAATAAATAAAAATATTGTTGGTATAGTATACTTTTTCGGTGATAACTTTTTAGAAGACAAATTACATCATTTTTCATAAAAATCATTGATTTTAAAATAAAAATATTGTATAATAAGAACAGATTTTAGAAAAACAGGGAAGTAACCGAAAAACTATAGAATTACAACTAAATCGTTAAAAATTATACAATTGGGAGATATATAAAGCCGTAGAGATATTGTATTTTATCTTTACAGCTTTTTTATTGTCATAATTAATTAAGAGGTTGAAAATAATTTGGATATGGACAAATAAAATTTATTATGATATAATATTTTTGATAAAAATTTATCATATAATGAGGAATATTGCAGAAATGGAAAATAAACTGAAAGATGAACTTGAAAGGCTGCATACGACGGAATTGGGAAAAGAGAGGATAAGAAGAAATCTGTCAATTGATGAAGATGACGTTGTATTATGGTGCAGAAAGCTGACAGATTCGGATAGTGCAGTTATATCAAGGAAGGGCAAGAATTATTACATAAAAGCCGATGATGTGATATTGACCGTAAATGCGGGGAGTTATACGATAATTACAGGGCATAGAATATAATAAAAGAGGATAATTATATGAAGATAACGATATGCATAGGTTCATCGTGCCATACAAAAGGCTCGGGGGCTGTAGTTGAAAATATACAGAAGATGATAGAAGAAAACAGACTTGAAAATGAGATAGAGTTATGTGGAAGCTTTTGCATGGGAAAATGTGTGCAGGGGGTATGCGTAACGATAGATGATGATTTCTTTTCGGTATCGCCCGAGACGGTGGAAGAATTTTTTGAAAAAGAGGTAAAAACAAGACTAACAGCATGAGGGAGGGGATAATGTGGCTCATTCGCTTACATTGAAAAAATCAAACTGCAAGAACTGTTACAAATGTATAAGGCATTGTCCCGTTAAATCTATAAGATTTTCGGGAAATCAGGCACACATTATAAGTGATGAATGTATACTCTGCGGACAATGTTTTGTTGTCTGTCCGCAGAATGCAAAGGAGATAACAGACAGTACGGAAAAAGTGAAAGTACTGCTGATGAGCGGTGAACCTGTTATTGCAAGTATTGCACCGTCTTTTATAGCTAATTATGACGGAGTGGGCATAGAGGCTATGAGAGATGCACTCAAAAAACTCGGCTTTTATGATGCACAGGAAACGGCACTCGGAGCAACGATGGTAAAGACGGAATATGAGAGGCTGCTTCATGAGGACAGGAGGGATATACTTATTTCTTCGTGCTGTCACTCGGTAAATCTGCTTATACAAAAATATTTTCCGAAGCTTTTGCCTTATCTTGCAGATGTATTATCTCCGATGCAGGCGCATTGTTCGGATATAAAGAGAAAGATGCCTAATGCAAAGACTGTTTTCATAGGTCCTTGCGTATCGAAAAAAGATGAGGCGGAGGCTTATGAGGGTATCGTTGATGCTGTTCTTACTTTTGAAGAGCTTACGAATATGTTCAAGGCGGAAAATATCGAACCCGAAAAGAATATTGTGGAAAACGATAAAAGCAGGGCAAGATTCTTTCCTACAACGGGCGGTATACTTAAAACCATGGCACTTAATGAACCGGGATATAATTATATGGCGATAGACGGCGTTGAAAACTGTATAAATGCACTTAAAGATATTGAAAACGGAAATATACACAAGTGCTTTATAGAAATGTCTGCCTGCATAGGAAGCTGCGTAAGCGGACCTGTTATGGAAAAATATCACAGAAGTACGATAAGGGATTATGTTGCTGTTGCCGATTTTGCGGGGGAAAAGGATTTTGAGGTAGACCAGCCCGAAACAAATGCCATGAGGAAGAGTTTTGCTTATATTTCAAATAACAGCAAGATGCCGACGGATTACGAAATAAAGAACATACTCAAACAAATGGGAAAGGTAAGAGCGGATCAGGAACTTAACTGCGGAAGCTGCGGATATAATACCTGTCGTGACAAGGCGATAGCCATATATCAGGGAAAGGCGGAAAAGTCCATGTGTCTTCCGTATCTTAAAGAAAAGGCTGAAAATTTCTCGGATATAATATCAAGAAATACGCCTAACGGGCTTGTGGTAGTAAATGATATGCTTGAAGTCCAGCAGATAAACAGAGCGGCACAGAAGATGCTGAATATAAGACTGGCGGGAGATGTACTGGGGGATAATGTGGTGAGGATACTCGATCCGCTGCCGTTTATGAAAGTGCAGGATACGGGATTCGGAATATTCAATGAGAGAACATATCTTGCGGAATATGACAGATATGTTGAGCAGACTATCGTTCCCGATGATGACAGCAATCTGCTTATCTGCTTTATGCACGATGTTACGGATGAGGAAAAAGAGAGAGAGAAGAAAGAGGCGATAGGCAGACAGACGGTTGAAGTGGCTGACAAGGTAGTTGAAAAGCAGATGAGGATAGTTCAGGAGATAGCGTCGCTTCTGGGTGAAACGGCTGCCGAAACAAAAATTGCATTATCAAAACTGAAGGAGTCGATCTCAGATGAATGATCTTTGTGCGGAAATTGGTTGGAAAAGTATAAATCATTACGGAGAGCAGCTTTGCGGAGATCATGTTGAGGTGATCGAAAAGAAAGACGGCAATTTCGTTATAGTTCTTGCAGACGGTCTTGGAAGCGGTGTAAAGGCAAGTATACTTTCAACGCTCACATCTAAAATAATCTCAACGATGATATCGGAAAATATACCGATAGAGGAATGTATAGCTACTATTGCGGATACACTGCCTGTGGATAAGGTGAGAGAGGTCGCATATTCGACATTTACGATAATCAACATGAAATCAAGCGGTGTAGCGGAACTTATACAATATGACAATCCTCAGGTCATATTTATAAGAGATGGAGATACAAGTCCTTACAAGAAAAAGGAATTGAATATAGGCGGAAAAACCATCTATCAATCGGAGATAAGACTTCGGGAGGGAGATGTGTTTATAGCAATGAGTGACGGATGTCCTCATGCGGGGATAGGGATATCCTATAACTTCGGCTGGAAGAGAGAAGATATAGCAAAATATATGGATGGGCTTGTATCAATAGGGTATACGGCAAAAACTCTTTCGACTATGCTTGTGGACGAGTGTAACAGGCTGTACGGTAATGAACCCGGTGACGATGCGACATCTTGCGTAGTGAAGATAAGAAAGAGAGTACCGATGAATATATTATTCGGTCCACCGTCTAATCGTGATGACTGTGACAGAATGATGAGCCTGTTTTTCTCGAAAGAGGGAAAGCACATCGTCTGCGGAGGAACAACATCGACGATAGCTGCAAAATGGCTCGGTAAACCTTTAAAGACGGATATTTCTTCGGGATATAAGGATATACCTCCTATTGCGGAAATAGAGGGTGTAGACCTCGTGACAGAGGGAGTTATCACGATAAGCAAGGTAATAGAATATGCAGAGGATCATATAAGCGAAAATAATCTGTATGAAAAATGGGAGCATTACAATGATGCGGCGGCACTTATAAGCCGTATGCTATTTGAAGAGGCTACGGATATAAATTTTTACGTCGGCAGGGCGGTAAATCCCGCACATCAGGATGCGGCACTTCCGCTTAGTTTCAGTGTAAAGATGCAGCTTGTTCAGAGATTGACGGAAAGCCTGAAAGTAATGGGTAAAAGGATAAAGGTCAGTTATTTTTAGTGTCACTCAGGGTTATAGGTTACTGATAAAAACCTAAATATTAATAATGAAAATATGATTCGGAAATATTCGTTTCATACAAGTATTATATATGGCTATACTTATAAACAAGGAAAATAACGTAATTTTAAAGATTGATCTGATAAAAAACAGTTATGCTGATATTGATAATAAAAGGTGTGATAATGAGAATTGGATACCTTTTACATTATGTTTTGAGTGCGATGAAGAAAAAATAATATACGATGCTGAAAGAAAATGCACTTTTAATATAGGTGAAATCAAAAATCTTATCAATATGATAAATGATTTGGAAAAATATTGTGAAAATAAAATTTCATATAATAAACAATGCTTTTGTCCGGTCGAAAATTATTTTGAGATATGTTTTTATGATACGTTTGAAAAAAACGAGATAAATGTAGAATTCTGGGTCAATTACGGTGAATATACGCTCGGCAGAAAATATGGTTATGACAAAGGTGTAAGATTTGTTGTTGATCTGCAATGCTTAGTATCATTTGCCAATGATTTGAAAATTCGATTTAATGAAATAATTTCCGATTCAGAAAATAAATCAGATACATAAATAACGTATTTTTCAAAGGTGATTTTTTAATGAGTGAGCAATTAATAATTAAAGAATATAAAGGTATAAAACTGCTGAAAAATGAGGATAAATTTTATCTTGAATATGATGCTGGAGCACATAGCATAGATATAAGAAGAATTGAGATATCTGAAGATGAAGCCGATATGTGCAGATATGCAGGTGATGAAATGTATAATACCATTATCAAGTATCAAAATAATGGGGTATACGGAGAAAAATAAATTAAAAAGTATCAATATAAATTGTGCTTTTTGAGATAAATATTTAATTATTTAAGGAGGAACTATGAATAAGGATTTTGATTTTACGGTAGTAGACGATATACTTAAAAAATATCCGCCGAAAGAGCTT
>JAFUUG010000230.1 GCA_017483905.1 Bacillota bacterium | reverse complement strand
TCGTCCATATCTGCCCAGAAACCTACTCGATCTGACATTTTACGCCAAAGGCTTTCATAGGTGAATACGCTGTCTTTGCACTTCTTGATGAAAGGTTCGACACCGTAATTTTCTATTTGTGGCTTTCCGCTTATCTCAAGCTGTTTTTCAACTTCAAGCTCAACGGGAAGTCCGTGTGTGTCCCAACCTGCTTTACGGAGAACTTTATAGCCTTTCATGGTCTTATAACGAGGAATAAGATCCTTTATAACTCTTGTAAGGATATGACCGATATGAGGCTTGCCGTTCGCGGTAGGCGGACCGTCAAAGAATGTAAAAACATCGCCGTTTTCACGGGCTTTTATACTTTTTTCAAAGATATTGCTTTTTTTCCAGAAATCCAAAATTTCGAGTTCTCTTTCAACGAAATTAAGATTTGTTGTGACTTTATCGTACACAAATACTACCTCCTAAAATAGAATAACCGCCCTGAGAACAGGACGGATAATGACCGTGGTACCACCTGAATTGGATAAATAATCCCACTCATGACCTTTAACGCAGGGAAACGTCCGAGCCTACTTGGAAAATCGTTCGGTCGGCCACCTAAAAGGTGATACACTGTATAATATCGTTCCGGACTTACACCGCCTCCGGATCGCTGCGACGATATGGACTATACAGACTGTCCTTTATGATAGTGTTTAAAACAGATAAAGTAATTATACAACAAGAAACTTGATTTGTAAAGGAAAAATTTATAAAAAAACACGGTTTTTGAATGAGTAAACAATTTCGTCTTAAAGCTTTTTTCAGATTTTAGTATATTAAAGGCAATCCGCCGGATTACATTGAAGTTTTTCGCCGGATTGTTTTATGCAAATTTTAAGAATTTTCCCGGAATTTTACAGTTACCGTACTTTTTCTGTTGCCGTTTCTTAATACCGTCATTTCTGCTTTGTCGCCTATCTTGCATTGCAGAACTGCTTCTGTGAGCTGTTCTGCCGTAAATACAGGCTTGTCATTAAATGAAAGGACTATATCTCCGCTCTGTATTCCTGCATTGTAGGCATTTCCGCCTTCTTCCACCGTTACGATAACAACACCTGTCTCGGGAAGATTATATTGCTTTGCCATTTGTGCATTTATATTTGCAATTGTAACTCCAAGATATGGTTTTTGTTCATCGTTCATTATCTGTTCGATTATCGGCATTACAACATTTGATGAAATACTGTAGTCGATCCCTTCGACTTTTGCTTCTGCGTACATTTCGCTTACGGTATTTATTCCTATTACTTCGCCTTTTTCATTTACAAGTGCACCGCCGCTGTTTCCATAGTTTATTGCCGCATCTGTCTGTAATACAGTAAGTTTTTTGCCGCTGATAGTGACTTCTTTCTTATTATTGCTGATAGTACCTTTTGTAGCGGTCGTTCCCTCACCGAGCATATTTCCTATAGACATTACGGAGTCACCTATATTCATTTCATCGCTGTTTCCGAACTTTGCGACAGTGATATCCGCAATACCTGCTTTTTTAAGATCTCTTTTTGATACAGAAAGGACTACAAGACCCGATTTAGGTTCTTTTCCGACCATTTTTACACTTACGGTATCACTTCCGTTTACAGATACCGACACATCCTTTGCTCCTTTTATTACATCGTAATTTGTAACGATATAGGCATCTGTACTTGTCTGTGCAAATATCACACCGGAACCCGACTGTGATATTTCCTGAGGAACAGAGAATATATCCATTCCCTGAGAGACAGTTGTTATACATACTATAGCGGGGCTTACGCTTTTAAATACATTTACATTATTTTTTGATACAGCGTCTATTTCTTTGCTGAGAGGTTCCTTTTCTTCTTTTTCCGGAGTCTGAGCGACAATATTTGTTTCTACTTCGACCTTTTCGCCGCTGCTTCCGATACTCGATACTATATTCTGAGAGTTTTCTTTTATCTCTTCTATCATATCAGAACCGCTCAAACCCGAATTTTTGAGAGATTTTGTTGCCGATACCGACATACCTATGAGAGTTCCGAAACCAAGACAGAATACTGCTGCACAAAATACTCCTATAATGTATTTTTTATGGTTTCTTTTTATATCTTCGTTTCTTACTGTTTCGTGATAAAAGCTTTCTTCTTTATTTTCCTGAAAATTGATTTCCTGCGATCTGTTTTCTTCATTCATATATGACACCTTCTTTTAATTATCAGAAGCTTTTCTGTGCAACAGCTAATTTTACGCTTACATCCATTGGAGTGACTCCGTTTCTTATGATGTGGAGCGTAACTTCATCGTTGGCATTGTAATTCTTTATTGCTGATGAGAGGTCTTCTACTGTCTTTACGGTAGTATCATTTAATCCTACTATTATGTCTGTTGACTGAAGACCTGCTTCTTCTGCTGTGCTTCCTTTATTTACGGAACTGATGAATACGCCGTCTATATCTATGTTATACATCATCTTGAATGTATCGTTTATAGTGAATACTTCAACACCGAGATATGGTCTTTCGATACTTCCGTTTGATATAAGCTCATCTGCTATTGAAACAGCTATTGAAGAAGGTATTGCATAACCCATACCTTCGATAGTCGTGCTTGATATTTTAGCTGTATTTATGCCAATGACTTCACCATCGGTATTTACAAGAGCACCACCGCTGTTTCCGGGATTTATAGCTGCATCTGTCTGCAAAACAACAAGTTTTTTGCCGTCTATAGTTATGTTTTTATTCTGCGCACTTATAATACCCTGTGTGACTGTTTTGCCTGTACCCATAGCATTTCCTATTGCGATAACATATTCACCGACTTCGATATAATCGGAATTTGCAAATGTTGCAATCTTAGGGTCTGTGATACCTGCTGCCGAAAGATCACTCTTTAATACGGATATGACAGCAAGATCTGACTGGGCATCTTTTCCGACAAGAGTTGCGGATACCTGTTCCTCACCTGTTACGGAAATAGTTACTTTGTTTGCTCCGTCTACGACGTGATTATTTGTAAGGATGTATATTTTATCCCCGCCGTCTTTATACATTATGCCCGAACCTGCGCCTGTACTCTGATAAACCTGATTGAAGAAATCTCTTCTTTCGGCGATCACATTTATATTTACGACTGCATCTTTGACATTTTTGATTATAGGTGCTATCGTGTTTGTCGACATAAGCTCTGCACTGCCTGAATTATCTGTATTTAATGTAGCTACAGTGTCTTCTCCGAATGAAAAATCTCTTGCGCCTTTTTCACCAAAACCTATCTTGGTCATAACACCGCTGCCTATACCTGCACCGATACCTATGCTTGTTCCGCATATAGCTATAGCAGCAACAGAGGCAGCGATTTTTCTTGCAGTTGCTTTTTTCTTAGCTTTTGCTTTTTCATCTTTAAGTTTTTTGGCTTCCATGATCCTTTTTTCCTCTTCTGCATATTCATTAAAAGAACCTCTTGTAAAATATGGTGACGACTCAGGTCTTACAGTTTCGGAATTGTTTGCAAATGGA
>JAFUUG010000229.1 GCA_017483905.1 Bacillota bacterium | reverse complement strand
TTAAAATCATAGCCGAATTAAAATATTCTTCACCATATATAAGTGTTACTATCCAGTCGGAGCAGAACAAGATAATCATACAGCCACAAATTATTAATGGCATAAAAATCACCGCTATTTTTTTAATTATACGATAATCGTGACTTTGAATAACACTGGGATATATTCCATCAACTATAGGATTATACATTGCTAAAACTGCATTTAACAATTGCAGTGCAGCACTCCAATAAGCAATATCCGATGAATTCATAAATGCACCGATTAAAACAGTACTAAGTGCTCCACCAACCGTTGTTGCAATATTGGAGGCAAAATATACTGCCGATATTTTAAGTTTTGTAATCGCAGAAATAATTCCGGAAAAGCAGATACACAATTTATATTTTTTTAATTCATAATAAACAAGAATTATTGCTAAACTTGAGCCAATAATTTCAAGTATTGGAATAACCATTAAATCAGCATCCGATTTTACAAGAAAAAAAGTTACTGCTGTTGAAAAACCTTTCATCAATATAAAACGACTACTAATAATTTGCATTTTTTCCAAACCACGAAAAACATAATCAAATAAAAACACTGTCATTACAATCGGTATAAATGTCAAAAAAGTATATATAAAATTTTTTCGAAGAATGGGCAGTACTATTGTCAGTACAAGCAATACAAGAAACGAAACAGCACATAATATAATTCTGGCAATTAAAATATCTCCAATAGCATTGTACAATTCTTTGATATTTTCTTTTTTTTGAACAATTTCCTTGGTTCCGGAAAGCATAAATCCAAAGTCAATCAATAATTGCATATATGTCATAATTGATTTGACATATGCAACTACACCATATTTTTCGACGGACAGTACTCTGGTTAAATACGGTAATGTAATTAACGGAAATACGATTTTTGCAATACTAAACCCATAAAGCATCACAATATTTTTTAAGATATTTGATTGTTTCATATTTTAATCTCCGCAATTCATTTTTTATTGGACAATAGTTTTATTGGCTGTGAATTATCTATTCCTAATTTTAACTTATCCATTATATATTCCCCATATAAAAACAAAGATGAATTCAAGAAACAATTGGAAAGAAATGTTTCCGAAATTCCAAAAATAGCAAATGAAACTATTACGGCTACACCAATATAATCCTGTTTTTTATACAGCCAATTTATAACAAGTGTACTCATTACTACCCATATTACAGAAAACAAAATTCCATAGCAAAGTAACATATCTAAATATGCCGAATCCAATACAAAGAAGTTTGAATTCGAAAAGTTTTCAATCAATTCTTGACCAAATAATTTAGGTTCATAGACACTCATAAACATACTTCCTTGTTTTAGTCTTCCCTGAAGCATATGATTCAGAAGTATAGCCCACTTCTCTCCCGAATCAAAAGCATAAACCATCACAATAGAAATAAGCATACATAGAGCCGGAGAACTTATAAGTCCAATCTTAACAATCTTCATTTTCGCAATTCGATTTGAACGTAACATAAAAAGCAAACCAATTAAAACAATTGCGCATACGATTCCTGTTCTGCAACCTGTATACTTATAAATTAAATATGATAACAAAGCCAAGACAATGAGTGTTTTATTCTTTGTATCTTTATATGTTATTAAATATAAGTTCATAACAGAAAAGAAACTAATAAAAGCTATATTGGATCTTTTAGTCATACTTACCCATGCTCCGTCAATATATCTTATTGCTGTTCTAGTATTTTTTGTTAAATATAAACATATCAATATGCCTATAATTCCAATATAAAAAAGAATACTTCTATTTTTCAACCTGTTTGTATATCGCATAAGAATTATTGCTATAAAAGAAAATAACGCACCTTCCTTACCACAAGTAATAACAAGCAAAGATAAATATGCTCCGCCTACAACCCAAAAGATAAATTCATTTAGTTTATAACTCTTAGATGATGACACATATAGGATAAAAATTCCAAAACATAATATTGCTATAATTTTAAGAATATTACTGCTGGCATCAAACGTCAGTAGTTTCACAAAAAAAAGAGGAGCATAAAATAACAGAAAGTATATGTCATTCTTTTTAACATTCATATAATTCACTCCAATTATTTCGCTTTTCTTTTAGCAATGTATTTTTTTGTTTTATTGATAAGTAATTCTATTCCGCCTTCTTTTAGGGATTCTGTTATCTTACATGAAATTTCGTATGTATTTGCAAATAGCACACCAAATTTTCCTGGATATTTTTTTCTGATTTCTTTAGCTTTGTTATGTATTTGCTTTTCTTTAACAGTTTTCCAACTGCCGGAAAACCAATGAATTGTATGTGTATTATTTGTTTTTTTCAATAATCCAGTCTTAGCATTTAAGGGGCAAAAATAATCTTTAGGAAACAAAGTAAAATCGCATATAGTTTGTTTCGTATTATTTCTTTTAAGACCTTCTGCTACACAGGCTTTTGTTATACGTGTAACATTTGTTGTCATATCATAATTTCCGTTAGAATCAATAAAATTAATATCGTTATATTCTTCAAGTAACTTTTTGAAAAATGAGTGTGTTTTTTCACATGCCATTATCCCTGTTGGGACATCTGTTTCATTTTCAAATCCAGAAAATGCTTTTAGTGTAAGGAATTCGTCTAATGGTTTCAGTACTTCGACATCTGTATCCATATAAATTCCGCCATATTTAACTAAAACCGCAAGCCTTACATAATCACTTACAAAAGCCCATTTTTTTGCTTCATAAGCCTCTTTTACATATTTACAGGAATTTACGTCAAAATTTGATTCATTCCATTCGATAATTTCATAATCAGGACAAAATTTTTTCCACGATTCAATGCATTTAAGTGCCTCATTAGGCAATTGATTCCCACCAAACCAAATATAGTGAATAATTTTAGGTATCATAATTCTCACTTTCTATACTTTTTTGCTAATTTAAAAAATACGCATATCATCAATAAAATATCTCTTAAACATCCTCTTGGGTTCTTGCCAAAAACAATAAAACCATCCTAAGCCAACATCCTGCATCCACTTGGAAACTCTTTTCACGCTTCTATCTATAAAATCAACACACACATTATAAATAATATCGGAATGTTATATTGTCTTTTTTTATGACGTCTTTGATTCCCACGACTTTAATTCACCAACTCATTTACAATCTTTTCAAGTTCTTTGCAGAAATGTTCATTATTACTTGCTAATACATTGTTCATATCTTCAACAATATTATCATAATTTTCTATTGTATCTCCAAGCTTGCTTACATCTTCAACAACGATGATGTTACTTTGTCGCTTAGCCACTTGATTGCAAAAATCAATCTGGTGATTGTTTACATGTTCATCAAACTCATATTTTCTTGGAATCACAATTGGCACCTTGCCGATCTGTAACGGCATAATAAAACTCGATGGACCCCCATGTGTAATCACAATCCGAGCCTTATTAACATTTGAAATCATTTCGCTATAAGTAAATAACTTCTGCCATTTACAATTCTTTGGTTCATATGTACTGAATCCTGTTTGAATTACGACTTCCTCATCATGTGGATCAGCCCATTTATCAATATACTCGACCAACCTATTAAATGGTTGCTCATGAGTTCCTACTGTAACAAAAATCATTTTTTCGCACCCATCTCCTATAAATTTGATTTTTTGAATACACTTAGATAGGTTTAAAGAAATTAGAATATTGAGCCTAAATTCACAGCTTTCTTATAAACCTGCTTCATTTCTTCCCATTCAACAATAAATCTATCTGTAACTGGATAGCACATTTTTCCTGCCATTGTTGGTGCATCTATACGATCAAAAACCTCTATATAAACCGTTTTTGCACCCAATAATTTGCCTATCCAAAAGAAAGGAACTGCTGCTGCTGCACCGGATGATATTATTACATCAGGCTTTTCTTTAGGAAGAATTTTAATAGCCTTAATCGTATTTATTATTAAAGCCTTAATACTTCTATTACTCGGATAATAGCAAGGATACATCTTTTCACCTTCAAGGAGACTTCTCGCATCCTCCTTGTCAAAGGTCACCCAAAACCTCTCTTTATCCTGCCAAAAAGGCTTTAACATATATAAATGTGTCAAATGTCCACCCGATGAGCCTACAAGACAAACTTTCATTTTTCATTAGTCCTCCCTTAATCCTATAAGTTTCATCATTTCTGAATGTTTCAAAGCATCACTATTATTCAAAAACGCTTCTTTGACCCTTTTAAAACTTTTTTCCTTTTGCTTAAATAATCTGAAATGCCACATTTTAAGCCATCCGTATGGTAATAGGATCTTAGGTATATTTTTTGCCCAATTATATCTTCTCTGTAATTCTTTATGTCTTGGGAAAATAATCTGTAACATCTTAATAAATCTTCCGATAAGTGAAGAATTTCCTTTATTTATCCTTATTGCATCCAGATTTTTATCCTCATATCCGAACACCCCGCCGTTTATCATATATTCAATAATCAATTCATTTACTTCAACTTTATCAATAGGGCAATTAACAGCAAATAACATCGAACCAACATTCAATACATTTTCAGCAAACTCCCATGCTCCGATTTTTTTTAATACTGTTTTTATATATTCCCAATTCATATCTGGATTCTGTTTTATGTAAAATGTAATATCCAATAACATTCGGATTCCACAGCCGCTATCAACAAAATGCTTTGCCATATGAAGAATCAAATAAATAAAATGTTCATTAACATCAAATTCATAAGTTAAACCTCTAATGCGACGAGCGTATTCAAAAAAATTTTTGTAATACTCCTTAAGGCTTATTCCGCTAAAAAACTCTCTTTCAAACAAACTTGTGTGAATTTCAAATAAGATACCATTTTTCTTATAATTTAAAACATCTGAATGCGATGAATATTCATCAAACTCAAATTTATTGCTCTTTAGTAAATCACACACTTTACCTTGATCTTTCCTGTTAATTATAATATCAATATCACCCATAGTTCTCAATTCGGGGGTTGGGTAAAATTTCTTGATGATAATGCCTTTAAATAACAAATGTTTAACCTTATTTGTTGTCAGAATCTTAACAACTTCATTTGCGGCATATTCCTGTTTAACCGAATACATAACTGTTGAATTGAATATATTCTCAAGATGTGCAACATCTATACATTCCGGAAGTATCTCATTTTGCCTTAGGGCTGAGTAAATGACAGCTTCAAGATTATTGATTTTTGCCAAGCGAAATATTTCGTTATAATTAGGTGTTTCAAGATTTATACTGCATTCATTAACATAGACATTAAGAATATTCAAGAAATTTTGTTTCTGTCTTTCCATAACACCCTCTCCCGCTCTTGTATAACAGCAAATACATATCTTAAGGTAACATCTATCTTACACGCAGTTATATATAATGTAGATTATCAAACTATTTATAATATGATTTTATCTGGTTCGCAGAATTTTTATACCGAACATACAATTCCTACATAATACGCTTGTATTAATTTTATAATCATAATATCCTATTAAGAGAATTAGTTCGTAAAATATAAAATACTGCGAATGTTCATATCAAACAGTTTCAGTATATCACACTTCATAGTTTAAGTACAAGTTTTTTTAACAAAAAAATTTTTTTTGTTAAATATGTACAAAACATTTTGTTATAACTGCCTATTTGTTGTAGAATAATTTAACGACATTCAATAAAAAAGTTATTAACCCGTCAAATGAGTGGTCTAAAAGGAGATGAAATTTTTATGCCGAGAAGAGGAGAGAATATTTACAAAAGAATTGATGGGCGTTACGAAGGGCGCTATAAATGTGGTAAGAAGGAAAATGGAAAAACTCAGTATAAGTCTGTATATGCTAAAACATACACTGAATGTAAAAATAGGCTTATAAAGGCAAAAAGTGAAATTGAACAGAACAAACAGACCGTTAAACTCACAATGACGGTAAAAGCTCTCTGCCTTAATTGGCTTAATGATATTTCTATAAGCGTCAAGGTATCAACGATAAACACTTACGAAAGAATAGCTGAAAAGCACCTTTTGAATAAAATAGGTAACATTCGTGTTTGTGATGTTTCTGTTGAAATGTTGAACAACCTCATTAAAGAAAAGCTTTCGAGTGCTTTATCTCCCCGAACGGTTATGAATATCGTCTATGTTATGAAAGCAATTTTCAAATATGCAGAAAAAATTTATGGTACAAAAAATCCTGCCGCCTTTGTTATTGTCCCAAAAGTGGATAAATCGGAAATAGATGTTTTGAGTAAAGACGAAATAAGAAAATTGATGGATTACTGCATAAAGAATGAAACAAAATACACATTTGCTGTTAAATTTTGTCTTTCAACAGGCTTAAGAATAGGAGAACTCTGTGCAATTCGTTATTCGGATATTGATTTGGAAAAGGGTGTATTAACGATAAACAAAGCTGTACAGCGTATTAAAAATATTGACCACGATATTTCCTCGAAAACAAAAGTAATTATTTCGTCACCAAAAACTGCAACATCAAAAAGGGAACTTCCTCTGTCTAAGGAACTTATTGAAGCTATAAAAGAATATGCTTATTCAAATGATATTGACGGGGATATGTTTCTTTTTTCGGCAAATAAAGTAAAGCCAATAGATGTTAGAAGTATGCAGAAAAATTTTGCCGTCATTTTAGAAAAAGCCGGAATAAGAAAAGTAAAATTTCATATTCTACGCCATACATTTGCTACCGCTTGGGTAGATGCCGGATTTAATATAAAGGCATTAAGTGAGCTTTTAGGACATTCCAATATAACAACAACACTTTCTTTGTATGTGCATCCGTCAGCGGAAACCAAACGTGAAATGATAAATAAATTGTATGCCGCCTAATTTTTGACCGTCAGAATTTTTGTCCTCTCATAATAGAAGTACAG
Source organism: Bacillota bacterium (assembly GCA_017483905.1). Lineage (GTDB taxonomy): Bacteria > Bacillota > Clostridia > Lachnospirales > CAG-274 > RGIG4831. The sequence continues at coordinate 818 of JAFUUG010000229.1, read as the reverse complement.
AAAATTCGGTATAGGAAGTAGTATTCGTAGTATTTTATATTTTACGAACTAATTAGAATAAAGAAAAGGACAGAGTGCAAATATAGTCACCCTGCCCTTGTTGTTTTATTTCAGAACTATTTTACCGTTTTCAAACTCTACATTTTTTATCCCAAGCAAATCGGCAATGTTGCGTATGGGAACATAATCGTAACCATTCACATTGATGTATTCGATTTGAGATTCTTTACCGTCAATTACTATTGGTTTCTTTTTCGGCTTATTATTCAGAATCGGCAGCTTGCTTGATACATCAAAACCGACATCAAATCCCGCATTTTCAAGTCCCCGAAGTTCAATGTAGTTCTTGTTATCCTTGAGTATTCGGTTTATCTTGATCGCATTTCCGTTTACAGTTATATAGCTTTCCGTCACCATTTCGGCATCCTCCTTTTTCTCTTCCGTTGGTTCTTCACCCGACAGCCTTTTCTTGAAATCGTACCATTTCGAGAGCCTTATCTCGTTTAAGCACCACGGATTAGGGCAGCACTTTCCCGTCACATGATGATGCATGATGACTCTGTCAAGTGGAACAGAATATTCCCTCATAAGCTCTTTGGTCAGTTCCGCAGCGAGCTTCAATTCGCTCTCTGTGAAATACCAATCGGAATCATCTCCGGACAGGCTGTTCCTGTTCGTCTTGTTGGAACATAGCTCAATGGAGATGCTGTTTCTGTTCGTGCATTTGCCGTAGTATTTGCCGCCCTCGGATGTGGACATATAATTGTACTTGTTCCCACCGACAGACCAAGAATAGTAATTCCTTATATCCGAATTGC
>JAFUUG010000228.1 GCA_017483905.1 Bacillota bacterium | reverse complement strand
CCGTACTTTTTCCCGCACCCGACATACCTGTTACAATAACAGTATTCATCTTATTTCAACTCTTTTCTTTTCGGCTATTCCCCGATGATCTTTACTTCTGTTTCAAGTTTTACGCCGAATTTGTCCATAACGTTTTTTTGTATATATTCTATCAGCTTTATCACATCTTCCGCAGTCGCACCGCCCTTATTTACCACAAAGCCGCAGTGTTTTTCGGAAACCGCCGCTCCGCCTATGCAGTATCCTCTGAGTCCGGCATCCATTATCAATTTTCCCGCAAAATGCCCCTCGGGTCTTTTGAATGTACTTCCGGCACTCGGCATATTCAGCGGCTGTTTGTCACTTCTTGCCTTATTGTATTCATTCATTTTCGCTTTTATCTCGTCGCTGTTTCCTCTTTTCAGCTTCATCTCGACTTCAAGCACCGTCATATTTTCTTTCATAATACGGCTGTTTCTGTATTCAAAACCGCAGTCTTTATTTTCAAGTTCAATTATTCTTCCGTCGTTCAAAACTTTCACTTTTGTTATCACATCTTTGAGTTCTCCGCCATAAGCCCCTGCATTCATAGCAGTACCGCCGCCGATCGTTCCGGGGATACCCGATACAAATTCAAGTCCCGAAAGTCCTTTTTTCATTGCCTCATTTGCAGCAGATGATAAAAACGCACCGCTTTTGCATCTGATCATATCATCGTTTATCTCTATATCAGAGAACCCCCTGCAAACCTCAGCTATAACTCCTCGGAAACCTTTATCCCTCACAAGTAAATTGCTCCCGTTGCCCATAACGAAATATTCTGTATTATTTTCAAAGCATTTTTCTGTTATGAACTTCAATTCATCCTCATTTTGTACTGAAATAAATATATCTGCATTACCGCCTATCTTAAATGTTGTATGCCTGCTCATCGGTTCGTTTTCAAGTACTCTGTCTTTGCCGAATTTTTCGCATAAAATATCTTTTATCATTTATTTTACTCCTTGTTCGGATAATAATGCCGCACCGATTATACCGGCATCATTTCCAAGCATAGCTTTTACTATTTTAGTTTTAAGCACGCCGCCATATACACTTTCTTCCACGAGTTTTTTTACGGGAATTATAAGCTTATCTCCCTGCTCGGATATACCGCCGCCAAGAGCGATCACTTCAGGCTCAAATATATTTATAAGATTCACAAGTCCTATAGAAACATATTCATAGTATTTATTTACAAGTTCCACAGCATACTCATCGTTTTTTTCCGCCGCATCGAAAGCCGTTTTTGCATCTATCAGTTTTATATTGCCGCTTACCGCATTATATATCTCGCTTGACGGATATTTTGCGGCGATCGCCCTTGCATCTCTTATAAGAGCCGTTGCCGACGCATATGCCTCCCAGCAGCCGTGTCTGCCGCAGCCACATAACTCTCCGTCTGTGGCTATCACGATATGACCAAGTTCCGTACCGCCGTTAAAAGAGCCGCTGTATATCCTGTTATTCAGTATTATACCTCCGCCGATACCTGTTCCCAGCGTTATCGTTATCGAATTTCTGCAATTCTTCGTTGCTCCGCAGATATTTTCACCCAGTGCCGCACAGTTCGCATCATTTTCTATATATATCGGAATATCAAGTTCCCTCTGCATAACTTCCGCTATCGGTACATTTTCCATATTCAGATTGCACGAATATAAAAGTATTCCTTTTTCCCTGTCGGGAAGACCAGGACAGCCTACTCCCACCGATTTTATCTTGCTCTTGTCCGCACCGCTTTTTTCGCATAATGTGCGGCATATTTCTATCATATCTTTTACTATCTCGTCATTTTCTCTTTCCCGTATTGTCGGCACGCTATGTTTGCAAATTATTTTGCCGTTTTCATCGGTAAGCCCTGCCGCAATATTCGTACCGCCAAGATCAATACCTATATGATACATAACAAAACTCCTTTTATCCGCTTATTTTACCCATTATTTTATCATTGAGAGCCTGAGCCGCATTGTAGCCCATCTTCTTCTGTCGTCTGTTTATTGCCGCCGATTCGCATATCATTGCGAGGTTTCTTCCCGGTCTTACAGGCACAGTATGACATACAACTTTATTTCCCAGTATCTCAACATAATTTTCGTTAAGTCCGAGCCTGTCGTACTCCTTGCCTTTTTCCCATGCTTCCAGTTTTATTATAAGGTCTATTATCTGCGTATCTTTTACAGATTGCACACCATACATCTGCTTTGCATTTATAATACCTATGCCTCTGACCTCAATAAAATACCTTATAAGTTCGGGACAGCTTCCAACCAGCGAAACGTGTGATACTTTCTTTATCTCCACCGCATCATCGGCTATAAGTCTGTGACCTCTCTTTATCAGTTCAAGAGCAACTTCACTCTTTCCTATGCCGCTCTCCCCCATTATAAGTATTCCCTCACCATAGACATCGAGCAATACTCCGTGGACAGTCGTTCTCGGTGCAAGCTGAACATTGAGCCATCTTATCACCTCTCCCATAAAATCGGAGGTAGCATCTTCCGTCTGCAATATCGGTATATTGTACTCTTTTGCATAGAAAAGCATTTCAGGCAGTGGCTCAAGCCCTCTGCACAACACAAAACAAGGAATATTGTAGCTGAATAATCTTTTCAGTGTTTCCTGTCTGAATTCGGGAGCCATTTTGCTGAGATATGTATATTCAACTATACCCATTATCTGTATTCTTTCGCTGTCAAAATATTCAAAGAATCCCGCCAGTTGCAGTGCAGGTCTGTTTATCTCCGAAACCGATATCGACTTATCCGATATATCCACATCTTCCGTAAGATTTTTAAGCCCCATGAATTTTATAAGTTCCTGCAATTCAACTTTGTATAAATCTTTTTCTATATCCATTTATTTCTCCTCAATTTTCAGGTCATTGTTCTCATCTATCGTTATCTTGTATTTAGGCTGATTGATGTTCAATGTTATGCTGCAATCTTCCCTAACGGATATATTCATCTTATCAAGCATATTTATTTTAAGCTGGTGCAGTATATTTTTTATTAT
>JAFUUG010000227.1 GCA_017483905.1 Bacillota bacterium | reverse complement strand
ATGATGATTTCATAATAAAATCATTTCTATTGGATAATAAGGCGGAGGTGAAGCATATGTGTATTACAGAATACGATGAAGAAAAAGTTCTTGCAGCACAACGCAAAGAAGGTCGAAAAGAAGGTAGAAAGGAAGGTAGAAAAGAAGGAGCAATCAACCTGATAAAGTTAGGCAAACTCACGCTTGATGAAATTGCAGAAACAATGAAATTGTCAGTTTCAGAGGTTATCGAGTTAGAAAAACAACTTAAACAGCTTGTATAAACCATTTAGTCTGATTTTTCATTATCGGGAAATTTTTGCTCACAGAGTACAAAAGATTCGTATTGCAAAACAACTATCTTTCTTATACTCGAAAAAATGGCTTTTCTCTCAAAGTTAAGCCATTTTTTTATTATTATAAATATGAAAATTGTTTGATATTTAATGAAAAAAATATTAATTGTGGGTCAAAATTGTTTTTTTCAAAATTTCAAAGAAAAAACAAAGGCTTAAAACACTATGTTCTAAGCCAAAAATCAGAGTTGCGGGAGCCGGATTTGCTTAGGCGACCTTCGGGTTATGAGAGTGTTTATATGTGTTGGCAGTTTTTCAACAACTTGAAAAATGGCTGAAATATGCGATTTTTAATTTCATTTATGTAGTAATATTTCATCTATTTGCATATATTTTGTTTGAAAATGTTCCCAATACCGTTCCCAATGCACTTATGGGATTTTAAACAACTGCCTCAACAATAACTCTATCCCCTGCAACGACATCTTTTACCCCAATTTCCTCATTCTTATTAAAATTAAAGCTCAACATAGACCCTTTCTTCAGTCCGAAAAAATCTATTATAGGAGTCAGAACCTGCTTGCTCACGCTGTTCAATAGTAAGTACACCACTCATAATTTTAGACCCCTTTCATTTATATTCCATTTCATAATAAAGTTCCACTGTTCTTGCCATTCTTTCTCATTCACAATCGCATCAAACACAGGCTCAAGGAAAGTCTGGATTTCTGCAATAACAAATGGAAACTCAAGTGTGTTATCTTTTATGGTTTTCAAAAAGAACTTCCGGCGCTTCTGCATATCTTCATCATCGGCAAGTGCAACAACACGCTTAAAACTATCTCTGTCATAGGGAGTACCACGCTGCTGTAAGGTTTCAAATATAGCCATCTGCAATTTTGCACCCTCAAAATCGAATGTCCTTGAAAGATAATAAATGTCATAAAAATCTTTCATTCTGCCTGTCAGTTCAAAGCGTTGCAGTATAGCATCAAACTTCTCGGCAATAGTGCTTTCAAGGGAATAAGTTTTGATTACAGGTGCTTCAAAGTCCGGAAGTTGAGTGTTGATTGTGCGTTCTTCGGCACAGGGAACTATAATATCGCCCACGCCTATATCAACATTGAACGGCACTCGGACATTTTTTATTTGAGCAGTAATCTGTGTACCGATACCGTGATATTTTCTTTGCGGCGAGATCTCTTCAAAGCCTTTTGCCCGCATTTCTATATAATCGTTACCCGTCGGCGTAGCAATGATTTTACAAACCAACTCTTTTACATCATCTATCGTATTAGAGTATCCACGGAGCAGGAAATCGACATCAATCGTTGCTCTGCTTTCAAAATTAGTTAAAGCATAAATGAATAATCCACCTTTGAGTATTAGCGTATCCTCACATCCGGATTTTGAAAGAAGTCAATAGTAAACTACCTGCCCGAAAAATAAACAAATGGGCAGTTTACTAATAGAAGATATTTCGTAAGCGATCACTGATCCGACTATACCCATAACCAAAAAATTCCAATCAACTCTAACAAAGTACAATTAAAGTTGATTGGAATTTTAAATTTAACCGGAGTTTATTAAACTTCATCGGAGTTGGTTGAACATTTTGCTCCGCAATAATTTTGTACAGACTCCACCCATGCTAATACCGACTTTATTTGCTCATCTGTCGGAGCGTATCCGAATTTCTGCAAAGTTTCAAACAGATATTTGAGATATTTAAATACATCAAGATTATTAAGCTTAGCACACTCGATGATCGTGAAAACCATTGCACTTGCTTCTGCTCCTCTCTCTGTATCGCAGAATAAGAAATTTTTTTGCGCTATGGTAAAATGTCGGATTGCCCGTTCTGCACGGTTATTATCTATGTCTGCCTCGGGATGGTTCAGATATGTTGCAAGTTCTGATTTATGGTTCAAGGCATAGTTCACCGCATCGGCAAGCTTTGAACCTTGTTTTGCCGAAATTTTTGAAATATACGCAAACATATCATTATTGTGTTCTTTAAGCTCTTTTTCGATCTTGCAGAGCTTTTCCATATATTTCAAAACTTCATCCCTCTTTGACAATCTACAAATCGTCTCCTGCTATAAGCCATGCATACCGTTCTGTCGGTGTCGGCAGATCAAGTATCTGTATCGACAACGATCCACGCATAAACTCTCCTCTTGATACATACACATCATTTCCGAATTGTTTTTTCAGATCCTTGATAACTCTTTCATTTGCTGTTGCAGTAGTTCCAAGTATCGGGCATTTTCTTTATTACACGATTCAGGCGTGTATATTCCGGTCTGAAATCATGTCCCCAATCAGATATACAATGTGCCTCATCTATTACAAATAATCCTATATCTGTTTTCCTCAAAGCATTCTGCACATCATCTTTAAAAAGCGTTTCGGGTGTTACCGGTACAAGATCTGTACCGCTTTTTTTCATTCTATCAAGTATTTCGTCATGTTTATCTTGTGTAGAACTGTTAAGTATATCGCATCTTATTCCAAGTTTACCGGCAGCTTCTTTTTGATTGCTCATAAGTACCATCAAGGGACTGACAACAAGAGTGATCCCTTTTCCGTTATTTCTTAAGAGCCTTGTACAAACAAAATACACAAGACTTTTACCCCCAACCTGTTTTTTTGAACGATTACTGTTCTATGGTGGGTAAGTGTAGCTTCGATCGCTTCATATTGACCTTGTCGGAATCGGGCATTTTTCCCGTAAAATTTTTTTATAACCTTAACAGCCTGTATATAGGTCTCATTGTTCATTTTCACTTCATCTCATTTTTTCATATTTTAAATCCCAAAGATTGCAACTCTCCGCTAAACGCCGTATGTCTCGGGAATTTATCTCTGTAAGTTTTAATTATAAATTCACACGACCGCCTCAACGACCACTCTATCCCCCAAAACGACATCCTTCACCCCAATTTCCTTATTCTTATTGAAATTAAAACTCAGCATATACCCTTTCTTCAGTCCGAAATAATCAAGATATCCGCAAAGCTGCTCTTCTCCCCTCTTATTATAAGCATCTCCGCGCCATATCTTCATCTCTATAACACTTCTCACTCCATTATAATCAACCACAAGATCCATTCTTTCCCTGTTCCTTGTCTGCGGTTCTATCGTATAACTTCCAACGCCATTTATAATAGGTCTT
>JAFUUG010000226.1 GCA_017483905.1 Bacillota bacterium | reverse complement strand
GAAAACACCCACAAGCACATATATCGCAAAAAAAATATAATGCGCCCCTTTTCCGAATATCATCATAAGTCCTTTAAGGCGGCTTTTCCTCTGTGCCATATAATATAAATGAAAAAAGACCTTTTTATCTATCTCAAGTAATTTTTCTTTCACTTTTTCCATTCACCCTCATAAACAGTTTCGGCAGGACCTGTCATATAAATATGATCATCACTTTCATTTTCTCTTATCGTCAGCACACCGCCAGGCAGTTTTATCTCGATATCGTCTTTTTTGCATTTTCCCGTTATCATCGCAGCAGCGGCAGTTGCACAGGCACCCGTACCGCAGGCAAGTGTTTCACCGCTTCCCCTCTCCCATACTCTCATTTCAATGTGAGTATTATCTTTGATATTGCAGAATTCAACATTGGTTTTCTTCGGAAAATGTTCATCAACTTCAATTATACTTCCATACTTTGCAACATCAAAATTTTTTATATCATCGTCAATAAAGGTCACCGCATGGGGATTTCCCATCGAAACACAGGTAAATGTAAACTCCCTGTCTGCCGCCTTTATCTTCAATTCCTTCACAGGTGAACTTTCAGCCTTGACAGGTATCTTCTCCGCCTCGAATATAGCTGCCCCCATATCGACTCTCAGAAGCTGAGCCTTATCATTTTCTTTTTTAACGACTTCTATCGTCTTTATCCCCGCAAGAGTTTCAACAGTTATCGTATCTTTTTTCGCTATCCCATTGTCATAGACATACTTAGCGACACATCTTATACCGTTTCCGCACATTTCGGACTCGCTTCCGTCATTGTTGAACATTCTCATACGGCAGTCCGCCTTTTCACTCGGACATATCAGTATAAGCCCGTCAGAGCCTGCCCCGAAGTGTCTGTCGCTTATCTGCACCGCAAGTTTTTCAGGCTCATCAACTTTTTCCTCAAAACAATTTATATACACATAGTCATTTCCGCAGCCGTGCATTTTAGTAAATTTCATATCATCGCCTCCGACAAAATTATTGTTCAAAAAAATCATTCATTCATCTTAAATAACTGGTCGAACTTACTCAACAATATAAAGTTTCCCCGCACTTTGAGCTGTCCTATCATAAAAGCCTCTTGCGTGCTGTATCTTCCGTCGAGTATATCCTCCCATACATTGCTTTCAACAAATATCGTCACATTCGGATCATCATGTACACCATTGTTATATGTACACTCTCCGTCTTTTATCGTAATAAACCCCTCGAATTTTTCATCACCTTTCACATTCACCTGAATAACGGCATTCATATCCTTAGCCTTCTGCGGCTGAAAATAATGATACAGACTTTCCGTCTTTTGTCTGCAAGTTTTCATTCTCGGTTTAAGCCCGTCAAATGCCGCATTATTTTTGTATAGATTGCTGACTGTTGCCTGCCTGTTCGGATTTATTTCCGTTCTGTCATATTCGTCATTTTCTCTGTACTCGGCGGCATATCTTTCCTGCATATCAATATTTCTCAGAGCCTCTTCGTATCTTCGCTTCTTTTCCGTTTTATCTCCCAGCAGTTCTTCCATTTCCCTGTCGTTTATATTTTTATATACCGGTTCTTCGCTGTATTCCCGCTTATTGACCTGTATATTATCTGCACTTCGCACATCAAACGGCTGAAAATCATTTCTTTCGTTTCTCTCTATCCTGTCATTTCTTTCGTATCTGCCGATATCCTCATAACTGTTTCTTCTTTCATAGTACTGTTCATGTTCATTCACAGGTGCATATCTGTCACCGTATCCGTAAGCACTCCGCTCATCTCTGCGGTAACGCTCATCATTTCCTCTTGCATCATTATTTCTCGTATTCCTGAATTCGCTGTTTCTGTTATCTATCACCCTTGCTTCACGTCGGTTCGTTTCATTCTGCACCGCATCTGTCGCATTTCTCTGATAACCGCCTTGTGTAAATTCATTTTTCTTTTCCGCCGTATCTACGATCACTTTTTTCCTATTAATAAAATATTTTCTCTTCTGCCTTAATATTCTGTAAAAATCTTCCGTATATCTTTCTATCATTTCTTTTGTTTCTGCATTTTTATTAAGTCCCTGCACAAACTCCGCACCTATAGGCATTCTGCATACTTCTATCCCTGCAAAACTGCTTATGACCTTGTTTATATAATTTGCGGCATCTTCTTCGCTTCCATCTTTTGATGTCACTACGTTCATGCAGTATTTACCCTCAAGGATATTCTTTCCATATACGCTTTCATCAAAATGCTCGATAAAGACCTGCATTATACCGCAAGGGGCAAATTTCTGTGCCGAACTCATAAATATTATACCATCGGCATTTCGGAAACTTTCAAATATATTGACCATCGCCTGTGCCTTGTAACCATCGAAATAATGTATGTCCATATACGCAATATTAAACAACTCCACCTCAACATTAAGCTCCGTCAAAGTATTGCTTATAATTTTTGACACACTGTTGAGACTGTGTTCATATCCTGTCATAGCAGCATACACAGCAGCAATTTTCATTTTAACCTTCCTCCCACTCTATTTCGGGAACACCTTTTTCATCAAGCCATTCTTCAAAGAAGTCATCAAGTTCTTCACCGCAGCTATCTTCCGCACATTTTATAAATCCGGCTCTGTCAGCTGTCTTAAAAGAAAATTTATTGTAATAATTTTTAAGGAATCTGTCAAATTTATCCTCACCCATTTTTCTTTTAAGTTCATATATCATTATCATCGGTTTTTCATATTCCGAATAATAGTATGTTCCCCAGCTGTCAAAGCTGCTCACATCTCTTTGCACGACATATCCGCCCTCATAGTCACGCCCGTCATAATATTCTTCCCGAAGTTCGTAGTATCTTTTCTTAACATCATTGTAAATTTCATCTTTATCCATATAAACGCCCAGCTCAACCGCGTTAGCCATTCCCTCATAACGCCATGCGCTGCTGTACTGGTCGTTGCCTATCACATTGTAAAACCACTGGTGTGCCGCTTCATGTGCAATCGACGTTACCGAATATTCATTCTTAATATATCCGCTGTCCAGAAATATCATTTCGGGATATTCCATTCCAAGATCTCCCCACAGCTCCACCTCGGCAATATTCAGCGTATCGTAAGGGTAAGGACCCACCTTACTTCCGTAATATTCAATGCTTCTCTTTGCCATATCGAGATATTTCTCCTCTATCGGTGTATCTCCATACATTCCGTCCGAATAATGATAATAGTTTATCTCAATACCGTCCTGTGTAACTATCGAATCCTTTTTATACTTGTCACTTACGGCAAACACAAAATCCCTCACCATTTTCGGACTGAAACTGTAAGTTGTGCTTTCATCGTTTTCCTCTTTTTTTGCATTTCCGCTTCCGATGACCGTATATCCTCTCGGCACTTTTATATTCACATTATAATTTGATGCCGTCGTATAAGCAGGCTCTCCTGCCGGATAATAGTCATATTTTTCCCATTCTCCGTCATAAACGCATAGATTCGGTATAAAATTTCCAAGCCACATCGCATAGTCATTATATCCTGTTCTGTGGCATATATGCGGTATCTTAGCCTCAAAATGTATCGTAACTTCCGTTTCCGCTCCGGGTTTAAGCGGTTCTTTCAGATCCACCTCAAGTGCCGTTCTCTCATTTTTGAAAGGAACTTCCTCCGAAAGCATATAAGTATTTATTATCCCTATTCTTCCGGTATCGTTTCCGTATTTATACACTTTACTCTTATACTTATCAAAAACAGGAGCATTCTCCACATCGGAAAAGGCATTGATAAATGTCGAAAAATAAACCTCATTCCATTCATCTTCGGAATTGTTTGTCACCTTGACTTTTTCGACTCCCGTTATAGTTTTCTTTTCCGTATCGACCTCAAGAAAAACATTATATTCATTCGGCTTTTCGCTCTGCGAATCATTTTTACTGTCATGGATCTTATCATCGGCTTTATCGGAAGTATCTTCTATACCGTCTTTATTGCCTGCCGCAGTATCCTCTTTTGTATCTGTACAGCCCGCACTGCATATTATTGCAGCCGCAGCTATCATAATACATACCGTCTTTTTGATCTTTCCCATCACATATTTCATTCGGTCAACTCCTGTCAACGTCATATTTCTGCATTACAACATATTATATCATAAAAAACCGCCAATTAAAAGTCCCAATTCATAATTTGCATTATAGAAACAGTTCCTTATTTCAGCTCAAGCCTGTATACATAGTCATCCATAAAAAATCCGTTTCCGATATCATTCTTTTCATCTCTTATCTTCACAAATCCAAGTTTTTCATATATCAGTATGCTCACATTATTTTTATTCACATTCAGTTCGATTGCTTTCTTATTCTCCTTTTCGGCGGCATTTATCACAAAAGCCGGCATTGCTCTTGCAAAGCCTTTCCCTCTGTATTCTTTTTTCAGATATAATTTACTCAGATACATAGCATCACATCTCGGATAAAAAGCCGGAAATCCCATTTCATTCACCTTTTTCATATATTGTATCCGCCAACAACTTTTTTCCTGCCGCCGCAGCCACCGCAAGCCTGTCGCACCTTTCATTTTCTACATTGTCAGCATGACCCTTTACCCATATAAATTTAACATCGTGCTTTTCGAGAAGATCCAGCAATTCCCCCCAGAGATCCGTATTTATCGCCTTCTTCTTATCGCTTTTGATCCAGTTGTTTTTTCTCCATTTGACAGCCCAGCCTTTCACTATTCCGTTTATAACATACTGTGAATCGCTGTAAAGCATTACCTTGCAGCTTTCTTTCAATGCCCTCAATGCCGCAATTACCGCAAGCAGTTCCATTCTGTTATTCGTCGTCTTGCGAAAGCCCTCGCTTAATTCTTTCCTGTGTCCGTTATACATCATAACGACACCATATCCGCCCTTTCCGGGATTTCCCGAGCAAGCCCCGTCTGTATATATCGTAACTTCTTTCATATACTTTCACCTTTCACTATCTTTTCCATAATATACGGCATCTCCGCCAAAAACTCTCTTCCTCTCATATATTCCATATCATTTCCGATATCCCTGAATATCACCTTATAGCAGTGCAGCAGCTGATTCTTCACTCCGTATTTCTCTCTGTAATAACGGTTGTTTTTTTCATCACCGTATTTCAACTCACCGATTATCGGATTTCCGATATATTCAAATACCGCCCGTATCTGATGTGTTTTTCCCGTTATCAGCTTTACTTCGCATAATGTTGCATTTTTCAGTTTTTTTATCGGCTTTATTTTCGTTATGATCTCCTTTGCCCCATCAAAGAAGCTGTCCTCTATTCTCACTTTTTTGTTTTCTTCTTTCCTGTGATACAGCTTTATTTCTCTTTCGTTTTCAATATTGCCCTTTGCGAACGTCATATAGAATTTGTCAATTCCATTTTCTTTCAGTGCTTCATTTATCGCCTGCAACGCCGCAAATTTTTTTCCGAAAAGCACTATCCCGCTCGTATTTCTGTCAAGGCGATTGCATATGGACGGCTTTCCTCCCTTGGCTTCTTCCCTGTTGTATTCACCTTTTTCATACATATAATAGATAAGCTGATCGTTAAGGGAATTTTTCTTATGTTCATCATCCCCCTGCACCGGAAGTCCGGTCGGCTTATTGCAGACTATGATATTTTCATCTTCATATATAACGGAAAAATCTCTCCCTGTCTTTTCAATTTTTTCTTCCTTTATAAACTCTCCGATCTTATCTTCCGCTATATATATATCTATCTTATCTCCGTCATTTATTATCTCGCTGCCCTCTGCCCTTTTTCCGTTGAGCTTTATATTTTTCTTTCTCAGCATTTTATATAAGAAAGATCTCGGCATATTATTCATATATTTAAGCAGAAACTTGTCTATTCTCTGCCCCTTTGTATCTTTATCGGCATATATCGTTCTCATTATATCATCATATCTCTTTCATAAAATATTTTTATCATTTTATCACATATTATCATCAATGTAAATATGCCAATGGTCACACACATTTTCAGAAAAACCAAAAAATTTGAAAAAAAATAAAAATATCACTTGACATATCATCAAATAAGTGATATTTTTATATTAAGAGTTAGCACTCAACTAAGTCGAGTGCTAACAAAATATAAAATAAAGTTTGAAACGAGGTGATAGCGTGATACTTAACGATAGAAAAATCAAAATACTTGAAGCAATCGTAAATGACTATATCGCTACCGCCGAACCTATCGGTTCAAGAACTATCGCTAAAAAATACGACCTCGGTATATCCAGTGCCACTATCAGAAATGAGATGAGCGACCTTGAGGAGCTCGGTCTTATCGTTCAGCCTCATACTTCTTCGGGACGTGTTCCATCAGACAAAGGTTACAGGCTATATGTAGACAGACTTCTCCGCTGCCGTGATCTCACCGATGAAGAATCTTCTTTCTTCAACGATATCATAATGAATAATATCGACCATATCGATTATCTCATGCAGCAGACGGCAAAGGCATTATCTCTTCTTACGAATTATACCACAGTCGTTTCAAAACCGAAATCAAAGAAAGACGGCATAAAGCATATACAGCTTGTTCCCCTTGATGAAACTTCCGTAATAGCCGTTGTAATAACCGATTCAAAGGCTATCAAGAATAACATCATAAGAACACCGCAGCCTGTAGATACCGCCGCACTCAACGGATTATCCGATATTATAAACAACATAATATCGACTCATTCCTTCGATGAGATAAAAGCATTTGCAACAGGTGTCATTCCAAAAGATGCAGACGGAAACGAATTATTCTTTAAAGAAGTTTTTGCCGCCGCCGTAAAAAGCGTTGCAGAGGAAGATGACACACAGCTTTATACAAGCGGAGTAAACAAAATGCTTGATTTTCCCGAGTTCAGCGATGTTGAAAGAGCAAAGCAGCTTTTCAGAACTCTTGAAGAAAAGGATATGCTAATTGACATCTTACAGGGCGATGATTCAGAACCGAATTCCGTTCGTATCCTCATAGGAAATGAAAATAATCTTGAACAGCTTAAAGACTGCAGCGTTATCAAGACAAATTACAATATCGGAAATACAGAAGGTACGATCGGTATCATAGGCCCGACAAGAATGGATTACGCACAGGCAATATCCGTTCTTAACGGTATAATAAAAAATATAAACGGTGTAATCATGGCATTATCGGATAAAAAAACATAGATGCACCATTTTATATAAGTACAGAAAGGAATAGTGAAAATGAGTGAAGAAGAAAAAAACCTTAACGATGAAGCATTAGACGAAACAGAAGACACTTCCGAAAAAGAGGAAGTTACGGAAGATGAAGTCATAGAAGAAAAAACAGAAGAAAAATCTGAAGAGAGTGAACTCGAAAAGGCAGTCAGGGAAGCAAAAGCCGCCAATGACAAATATTTAAGACTTTTTGCCGAGTTTGATAATTTCAGAAAAAGAACTTCTTCCGAAAAAGCAGGTATGTATGATAACGGAGTAAGAGATACTATAGAAAGATTTCTTCCCGTTATAGATAATCTTGAAAGAGCGTTATCCGCCAATGTCAATGAAGAAGACCCTATGTATAAAGGTGTCGCAATGATAATGAAGCAGATAACCGAGCTTTTTGAATCAATGAAGGTCATCGAAATATCCGAAATCGGAGTTCCGTTTGACCCGAATATCCACAATGCGGTAATGCACGTTGAAGATGAAAGCTTTGATGAAAATTCGGTAGCCGAAGTCTTGCAGAAAGGTTACAGCTACCATGATAAAGTCATTCGTCCCGCAATGGTAAAAGCAGCAAACTAATTATTTTATATATTGTTTATTAATATCAGGAGGTTATTATTATGTCAAAGATCATAGGTATTGATTTAGGTACAACAAATTCATGTGTAGCAGTTATGGAAGGCGGTCAGCCTGTTGTTATCGCCAACAGCGAGGGTGACAGAACAACTCCTTCTATCGTAGGTTTTACAAAAACAGGCGAAAGACTTGTCGGTGAAACAGCAAAGCGTCAGGCAGTAACAAACGTAGACGGTACTGTTATTTCCATAAAAAGACATATGGGTTCGGATTATAAATTTGAAAACGACGGAAAGAAATTCTCCCCACAGGAGATCTCCGCTATGATACTTCAGAAACTTAAAAAAGATGCCGAAAGTTATATCGGCGAAACAGTGACCGAAGCTGTTATCACAGTTCCCGCATACTTCACGGACAGTCAAAGACAGGCAACAAAAGACGCAGGTAAGATCGCAGGTCTTGATGTAAAGCGTATCATCAACGAGCCTACAGCCGCAGCTCTTGCATACGGTCTTGATAATGAGCAGGAGCAGAAAATAATGGTATATGACCTTGGCGGCGGTACATTTGATGTTTCCATTATCGAAATAGGCGACGGCGTTATCGAAGTTCTTGCCACAAGCGGTAATAACCACTTAGGCGGTGATGATTTCGATAAGAGAGTTATCGACTATCTTGTTGCCGAATTCAAGAGTAAAGAGGGTATCGATCTCTCGGCAGATAAAATGGCTATGCAGAGATTAAAGGAAGCAGCAGAAAAGGCAAAGAAAGAATTGTCATCAGCTACTACCACAAATATCAATCTTCCATATATCACAATGAATGCAGACGGTCCAAAGCACCTTGATACTACTCTCACAAGAGCAAAATTCAATGAATTGACTCACGACCTTGTAGAAGCTACTTTAGGACCTGTAAAGAACGCATTATCAGATGCAGACCTTTCCGCATCAGAGCTTGACAAAGTTCTCCTTGTCGGCGGTTCTACAAGGATCCCTGCCGTACAGGAAGAAGTTCAGAAGATAACAGGCAAAGAACCGTTCAAGGGTATAAATCCCGATGAATGCGTTGCTATAGGTGCATCTATCCAGGGCGGTAAGCTTGCAGGTGATGAGGGTGCGGGAAGTATACTCCTTCTTGATGTTACTCCTCTTTCTCTCGGTATCGAAACAGCAGGCGGTGTTTCTACAGTCCTTATTCCAAGAAACACTACTATACCTACAAATAAGAAACAGATCTTCTCAACTTACGCAGATAATCAGACAGCAGTTGATATAAATATAGTTCAGGGTGAAAGACCTCTTGCAAGGGACAACAAGAGCCTCGGTCAGTTCAGACTTGACGGAATCGCTCCTGCTCCAAGAGGTATCCCTCAGATAGAAGTATCTTTCGATATAGATGCAAACGGTATCACAAAAGTTTCCGCTAAGGATCTCGGAACGGGCAAAGAGCAGAATATTACAA
This sequence comes from Bacillota bacterium, assembly GCA_017483905.1. GTDB lineage: Bacteria > Bacillota > Clostridia > Lachnospirales > CAG-274 > RGIG4831. Next base: position 6,339 of record JAFUUG010000226.1, on the reverse strand, counting down.
TTACTTCAAGTACAAATCTTACAGATGCTGAGATCGACAGAGCAGTTAAAGAAGCCGAGCAGTACGCAGAGCAGGATAAGAAGAGAAAAGAATCTATCGACGCACTCAATGAAGCAGAATCACTTATCTTCCAGGCAGAAAAAGTTCTCAAGGAAGTCGGTGATAAAGTTTCCGCAGAAGATAAATCAAGACTTGAATCGGAAATATCCTCTCTCAAAGCCGTATATGAAGGCAAGCAGGCAGAAACTATGTCAGAGAGCGATGTAGCTACTCTTAAATCAGCTACCGAAGCATTCCAGACTTATATAAACGAATTTTCAACTAAACTCTATCAGCAGGCAGGCGCAGCAGCAGGTGCAGATATGAGCGGCGCAGCAGGCGCAGATGCAAACACAGGCAGCGATGATATAATTGAGGACTGATGTAATGTCGTATCTCCTTGTCGCACAGGCAGGGAGATACATGAAATTTAAGGAAACGCTCTTTTATGGGTGTTTCGTAAAGGAGCGATAATTATGGCAGATAAAAGAGATTATTATGAAGTCCTCGGTATTGCCAAAGGTGCGACCGATGCCGATATAAAAAAGGCTTATCGTAAACTTGCCAAGAAATATCACCCCGATGCAAATCCGGGAAATAAAGAAGCCGAAGAAAAATTCAAAGAAATAAGCGAAGCCTATGAAGTATTGTCCGACCCTCAGAAAAGACAGACATACGACCAATTCGGTCATGCCGCATTTTCAGGCGGCGGTGGCGGCGGTGCAGGTGGTTTCGGTGGTTTCAGCGGCGGTGTCGATATGGGCGACATATTCGAGTCGTTTTTCGGCGGCAGCGGTTTCGGTGATATATTCGGAGGCGGCGGTCGTTCAAGGCGTAACGGGCCGGAACAGGGCAGCAATCTTCTCTATAATTTAACTATAACATTTGAAGAAGCCGTTTTCGGCTGTAAGAAAGAGATAACCTTTCCTCACGAGGAAAGCTGTCCGGATTGTAAAGGTACGGGTGCAAAACCGGGTACACATCCCGAAAGCTGTAAGCGTTGCGGCGGCAGCGGTCAGGTCAGAGAAACAAAGCAGACTATGTTTGGCATGATGTCAAATGTAAGAGTGTGTCCGGAATGTCAGGGCAGCGGCAAGACAATAAAGGATAAATGTCCTAAATGTTCGGGCAAGGGCAGAGTCAACGTAAATAAGAAGATAATAGTTGATGTTCCAAAGGGTATAAACGATGAACAGAAGATAAGAAAGAAAGGCTTGGGCGATGCAGGCAGAAACGGCGGTCCGGCAGGCGATCTTATCATAGCGATCCATGTTAAGCCTCATAAGAAGTTCGTAAGACGAAACTATGACATATACCTTGACTATACTATTTCCATGATTCAGGCGACCCTTGGCGGCGAGGTAAAGATACCGACTATAGACGGTGAAGAAACATATACTGTAAAGCCGGGTACACAGCCCGATACAGTAATAAAGCTCAAAAATAAAGGTGTTTTCAATCTCAGAAATGAAAATATACGAGGAGATCAGATAGTTACACTTAAAGTTGAGATACCTACAAAACTCACAGAAAAGCAGAAGAACCTTCTTCGTGAATTTTCAGGGGAACAAGCCGATAAATCAAAAGGTTTTTTTGATAAAGTAAAAGATGCTTTTAAAGAATGATAAGACAGAAAGAGTCTGTATGATAATATGCAGGCTCTTTTTTTGAAAGGACGACATATATGAAAAAAGTATTGATAACAGGTGCATCGAGAGGAATAGGAAAAGCCACTGCCAAAGAATTTGCAAAAAGTGGTCATCATGTTATAATAAATTCAAGAAACATTTCGGAACTAAAAAAAACAGCGGATGAACTCGGAAAAATAAACGAACATATCTCTTATTATCCCTGTGATGTTTCCGATTATAATGAAGTTAAAAAAATGTTTGATTCCATAGGCAGCGTAGACGTTCTTGTAAATAATGCAGGCACTGCCTATCTCGGACTTTTCAACACCATGACCCCCTCCGACCTCAGAAAGATAATAGACCTTGACCTCATCTCCGTTCTCAACTGCACTCATATTGCCATTCAAAGTATGATAAATAAAAAATCGGGTTCGATAATAAATGTATCTTCTATGTGGGGAATATGCGGTGCATCTTGCGAAGCTGTCTATTCGGCTGCAAAAGGCGGTATCAATGCTTTTACAAAAGCCCTCGGAAAAGAACTTGCCCCAAGCGGGATAAGAGTAAATGCCGTTGCCTGCGGAGTTATAGATACAAAAATGAACGATTGTTTAGTTCCCGAAGAAAAAGCCGCCCTTGAAGAAGATATCCCTCTCGGAAGAATGGGAAGACCAGAAGAGATAGCAAAAACGATCTGTTTTCTTGCAGGAGAAGAAAGTTCTTACATTACAGGTGAGGTAATAAAGATAGACGGAGGGTTCATTTAATGCTTGAAAAAATAAAAGAAAAAATTACGGTAAAAAAAGAACCCGATTACAAAAAACTTTACTATCGCACTCAATTTGAAGCAATAATAATTATTTTTATATTTATTCTGTTTCTGTATTTTAATTTCAATTATCTTCTTTTTAAGGTAATTATGTCACAGAATTATATCTATACCGATTCCCTTGATAAAGTATTTTCGGATTGTCTTGACACCGATATAAAAGGCAATTATTTCAAAGAATTTGACAATGTCGCAATAAAACTTTTTACCGAAAAACTCACCGATATAAATGGCGATATCTACACAAAGCTCTATACCCCATCTCAATACACAAATTACGAAGAAACTCTCCAAAACGATGCCGCCGAATGTGAGATACACCAAATCGGAGAAACCACCTATCTCCATTTGACGAATTTCTCCCCCTATTCTCTTTCTTTCGTCAATGAAAATGAAGATAAACTAAAGAACACAAAAAATCTGATCATCGACCTCAGTGATAATGGCGGCGGTGAACTTCCGATCTGCTGTGACCTTGCCGACAGATTTCTTCCCAAGGACAGCATAATATACGAAGAAGTCGGACGAAACTTCTTTTTCTCGTCACTTAATAAAGCCAAAACGGATATTTCATATAATTACGATAATATCTGTATTGTGCAGAATGAATACACCGCCTCCGCCTCCGAAGTCTTTATAAATGCCCTGAAAGAAAATCTCGATAATGTTACCGTCATCGGCACAAAAAGCTATGGTAAAGGCATCGAACAAGCGACCTATGACCTCACAAACGGCTATGCTTTCAAGCTGACGACAGCATCTTTAAAAACACCTCATGGAAATTCAATACACAAAAAAGGCATTATCCCCGATATATATTACAGCGGAGAAAATGCCGAAGAATTTATAACCCAAAATATAAACGCAACATCAAAAGGAGCTAATACATATGTATATTGAATTAAATAAAAAAATAAAAGAAATATTTGACCAAGATACTATTATTGGCACTGAAATTTTATCTTCCGAAAAACTAAATATTTTTCTGAAAGAATACAACATCAGTTTACCCGATGATTTTAAATACTTTGTAACTCACTTCAATCCTTTTTATATAAAAGAAGACTATTATTTTGAAATGAAAGAAAAGTCATCTCTTACCCCAACAAACGGTTATGAATATTTAGACTGCTTTTATACAATTGACATTATAGACAATACAAAAATTTTTTTCGATACTCATACAAATTCAGTCATGCCGATAGGAGAATCAAACGGTGACTATGTTTGTATCGGAATAACTCCGAATAATTACGGAAAAATTTTTTATTTTTATCACGAAGATGAAGAACGTAAAGACGGCTTATATTTAATTGCGGATTCTTTTACCGATTTCATAATGAAATTTCAGTATCTCCCTGATAATATCATAAATATATCATATGACCCGAGTGACGTGATACTAAGCAAAGACCTCATAAAATCCATAGAGAAATTCCAAAAATAGTCATACATAATATGAGGTAAAAAAATTTACTATTCAATATCTTTTTATGCCGAATAGAATAGGGGGGTGTGAAAAAATCAATTTTTTTCACATCCCCTGCTTTATATTACATACTCTCTTTCAGTATTTTTACGACCTCATCAAATGTAAGTACCTTATATCCACCGTCAAGTATTATCGTCGCCTTAGCAATACCCTCTATCATATCTTCCGTTACACCCAGTTCGCTTATTTTAAGTGTAACTCCTATCTTCTTCATCCACTTTTCCATAGCCGCAAGACCTTCTTCGGCTATCTCTTTATCGCTCTTGCCCTCTCCGTTTACATTCCATACTTCCTTTGCAAATCTTGCAAACTTTGCTATTCCGTAAGGCATTATATATCTGTAATATGGAAGAGACACCGCCGCAAGCGTCATACCATGAGTTGCATCGGTATACGCACCCACAGCCTGACCGAGCATATGCACCATCCAGTCTGTAGTTTTTCCCTTTGCAATAAGAGTATTCAATGCCCATGTAGCTGTCCACATAATATTCGATCTTGCCTCATAGTTCTCCTGATCTTCGATCGCTTTAAGAGAACTGTTCACAACAGACTTCATAAGAGCTTCCGAAAGATAATCACTCGTATTGTCATCATCTCCCGAAAAATACTGTTCGCATATATGGTTGAAAATATCGTAAATTCCCGCTACCATCTGTCTTTTCGGAAGTGAGAATGTAAATTTCGGATTCAGTATAGAAAACTTAGGCATTACATTATCCCCGAATACATGACCGATCTTAAGCTTTGCCTCATGATTTGTTATCACCGAACCGCCGTTCATCTCCGAGCCTGTGCCTGCCATTGTAAGTATACAGCCGACCGGTATTATCTCGCACTGCGGTTCTTCAAATCTGATGAAATATTTATCCCATGGATCTTCATCGCAGTTCACCGAAACCGAAACAGCCTTCGCATAATCGCAGCATGAACCTCCTCCCATAGCTATAAGCAGATCGACTTTGTTCTCTCTTGCGATCCTTATGCCCTCACGGAGCTTTTCAATAGTCGGATTAGGCATAACGCCGCCGTCCTCGAATACTTCCTTTCCGTTCTTTTTGAGTATCTCCATCACGCTGTCATAAATACCGTTTTTCTTTACCGAACCTCCGCCGTATATAAGCTGAACGTTCTTTCCGTATTTAGGAAGTTCTTCATTGAGATAATTAAGAGAGTCCTCCCCAAAATAAAGTTTTGTCGGATTGTGATAATCAAAATTTCCAAGCATAAATTTTCTCCACCTTTCAACATGACAATTTTCTTATGTCATTTACTATTATATCCAAAAAAACTTCCGACTACACAGATCGGAAGTTTTGATTTATATGTCAGCTGAAATATCTCTTTAAAAGTCCCTCAAAAGCCTTTCCGTGACGAGCCTCATCCTTGCACATTTCATGAACAGTATCATGTATGGCATCGAGATTCTGTGCCTTAGCTCTCTTTGCAAGATCAAGCTTACCCTCTGTAGCACCGTGTTCGGCAGCCACACGCATTTCAAGATTTTTCTTCGTGCTTGAAGTTACCACTTCGCCTAAAAGTTCTGCAAATTTGGCAGCGTGTTCAGCCTCTTCAAAAGCTATCCTCTTATATGCTTCCGCAACCTCCGGATATCCCTCTCTGTCAGCCTGACGGCTCATAGCAAGGTACATTCCGACTTCCGAACATTCGCCGTTGAAATTGTTTCTTAAATCATCTATTATTGACTGGTCTATACCATCGCAGATGCCTACTCTGTGTTCATCTGCAAATACAAGACCCTCTTCCTGCATTTCCTTGAATTTTGACTTAGGTGCACCGCACTGTGGACATTTATCCGGAGCCTCGGGACCTTCGTGAACATAACCGCAAATTATACAGACAAATTTTTTCATAATTTTTCCTCCTTTTCAGCTGTTCTTAAATACGACCCTATTTGATCGTTGTGTAGCTGTTAGTAACTTATATTATACCTTAATGTGAAAAAATTGTCAATAAATTTTGTAAATTTTACATTTTATTAAAAAATAGTTATCTTCAGGTAACCAAGGTACAAAAAAAATTGCCGTAAAATACGGCATATAATACACCCAGCCGGAGTCGAACCGGCGACTAGCCCTTAGGAGGGGCTTGTTATATCCATTTAACTATGGATGCACACATCTAATATTATATACTAAAAATATCCGCTTGTCAAACATTTTTTCAAATTCTCCGAACGTCATTTTCAACCTGCATTCCCAAATTACATAACTATGATTTTGCCATTAACGGTGTAACATCCAAATCATTATAGAGTTGCTCCTGCTTTTTTAGTACTTCGCCAACGGTCAAAGCGTTGCCGGGTGATTCGTAACACTCGATGACAT
>JAFUUG010000225.1 GCA_017483905.1 Bacillota bacterium | reverse complement strand
TATAAATACTGGCTTTCCTTAGTTCACGCTTTTTAGTGTTGGGATTAACCCATTTGCTCTTTCATAGTTTCTCGTATCTTCTCAAATACCCTTATCTACTGCCCCCGAAACAACCCTTATTATCACGACTTTTCATTCTTTCTCATAGGTTTTCAAGAAACGGGTTTAAGTTGGGTTTAGAGTGGGTTTATATCAGGTATCCTTTTTCTTGCTCATAAAATCATCAAATGTCTGCATTTCTGCTTTCTTCAAATCCTTTGTCACATCCGCATATATATCGAGTGTCGTACTTATATCGGCGTGACCTAATACGGACTGAATGACCTTGATGTTGATACCCGACTCACAAAGGCGTGTTGTAAAAGTATGTCTTAATGTATGACAGCTAAATCTCGGAAGAAGCACCACAATTTCATTTTCTTTCGCTTTATCAAGTATCTCCTGATTGCAGTCTCTTATAATCCTGCGGAGTGCCTTGTTAAGCGTTCCTTGATGCTGTAAGTGTCCGAAACGGTTTACAAATATAAAATCTGTGTACCCGTCCACCTGTGCCATACATTTAATGCCGACCTGCTCTTGATACTCCTTTTCTTGCAAAATAGCTTCTTTTACGCTTTCAATCATTGGTACAGTTCTTTCTCCTGCTCTCGTTTTCGGCGTGTTAATTCCGAAATAACAGCCACCTTTGCTATGATTAAAATATACCAATGTATGATTGACGCTTATAACATTATTCTCAAAATCGACATCTTCCCACCGAAGCCCTGTTACTTCTCCGACACGAAGCCCCGTTCCGAGCATTACCGCAAAAATCGGATACCAATGTTGATACATCGGACAGCTATGCAGAAAATCCGTAAATATATCCTGCTCCTTTACCGTCAACGCCTTTCTCTTTTCGGTAAAAAGATTTCTCGCCTGTTTTAATTCCTTCAAGGCGTTATCGCTGACATTGTTTCTTAAATAGCCGTCCTCAACAGCAAGGTCTAACACCTGATGCAGAACCGTATGGATATTGTCTATCGTGGCAATCTTCAAACATCGTTCATCCAAGAGTCGATTATAATATCTCCGAATATCTGACCTCTTGAAATTCCCAATTTTAAGCTGTCCTATATCATTCCTGACAAACTGCTCGTACATATAACGATAGCTTTGAAAGGTATTCTCTTTCAATCCTTTCTTTAACTGTTCCCACATATCATAAATATCGTTTAATGTGGTGTTTTGCGCATCCGTCCTTATACCGTCGCTCTTATCCTTTAGAACAGCCTGCTCCTTTTCCCGAAGCTCGTTTAAGTCTCTGCCATATACGGCGTGGCGTTTCCCGTCTGATGTACGCCAACGATAGCTATATGTTCCGTCAGGTCTTTGTGTCTCGTTCTCCTTTAACACCCTGCCTTTTGCGTCTTTTCTTCTTTCTGTCATTCCCTTACGCTCCTTTCTTAAATGACAGAAAGCTGACTGCCAAAATTATAGCACATCAGCTTTCCAAGTGACATATCAAATCGAAAAAGATTTCGACAAATAATCATCAAATTGTTTCCGCTTTATCAACCGCTTGCGTCCGACATAAAGGACAAAAGTACAGGTGTCGGAGTCTGTTAATTCGCGGAGTTTATGCTCTCCGATATTGTAAAGCTGTGCCGTTTCCTCAATGGTAAGCATCGGCTTAAATTGTATATCTACTTTTTCCATAATCGTCTCCTATCCCGATAATCCTTTCATGCATACCGTTTTCAGCGCATCCATATTTCTTATGGTTGGTACTTTAATAAAGGTCATTTCCGTACTCTGTAAAAGCAAAATTCCCTCGCCTTGCTTAAAAGTCCTACTCTCTGTCATATCAATGTATTCACTACTCGGAAGAAGCATTTCTAATATGCTTTTTAGGGGTGCGCCTAAAATTACAATAACACCATAGTTTAATCTGCTCCCCTGCGGAAATACATTTGCATCTGGTCTTTGACAGGTACATATTAACCTCACACCTTTAGATCGACCTAAAAGCAGAACCTCGCTAACTTGCCCCATAACCTTTTTAGCAAGCTTGTTATCACGCTCCTGCAATGCCAGTATGTTTGCAACATACTCATCCCAAATGAGCGTGACCTGATTTCTGCTTTCATCCTCTCCCGACATCCGTTTTTGCATTATCCCATATACTTCATTAAATCCGTCTAAAGTATCGTGATAGGAATAATACCGTTGGCATCCGTGAAGAAAATCGAAAGTATCATCACCCTTATAGTCCGCAAAATACAGCCTTGAGTTTTCGTCCGCTTTTATCAATCTGCATAATAGCTGTAATTCAAAATAGCTTTTTCCCGAACCGCTCATACCTGATATAAGGCAATGCGAATTTACACCCAGAGCCATATTAACCATAACAGGATTAGCAACACCCAATTCAATATAATCGTCCAAGTGGTAAGCGATTTTTATATCATAATTCCTCGTCATACAATACGCCCCTTTCCTTTGCGTTGCGCCCTTTTACAACATACAGCGTGATGATATTCTTCTCGCATTTAATCCCTTTCCCTCTGATGTGAACATCAAGTTCATACTCTATTTGTTTTCGCCGTTCTTCCCACACATCATCAGGTATCAGAGAATAAAATTGCAATACCCACACCTTTTGCTGTCTATGCCATTTCCGATAGATGAGAACTGGAACACTCCGTAAATCAGCAGGCTTAAATGCAAGCATCAGCTTTCCCTCGTAAGAGCGTCCGATTGTTTCTCCCACAATACCCACAAAAAGCATTGAAACAAACACGAAACCTATTATTACAAGCCTCCCTGCATAGTCCTTGATAAACGGCAGTTCTGCCATCCGTGCGTATAACACAGCAAAAGTACCCCAAATAATTATCACCCCTGCAAGAAAGAGAGGGGTTGTTATCGTTTGCTGTAATCCCAAGCGGAAGTGACAAAGTATATATCTCATCTTCTCTTTGTCGTTTATTCCATTTACAAGCATTTCATTATTCATTTTCATAATCATTCCTTTCATATTTCCGAAGCTCCCAATCTCTCGATTTTAGGAATTGCACGATTGTAAGTGTTGCACTATCGCACAGAACCTTGAACCAGTCAAAACGGTTTTTCTTTGCGTACAGCAAAAGTGCGGCGTAAGAAATCATATTGTTTGCCATACAAAACTCTATCATCTCTCCGATAGCAGTATATTTATCGGACGAAAGGCTAATCATCGTATTGTAATCCGCTCCCGATAATGCAATCACATCATCAGGGTTATACTTTACCTTATCCTTGTTATCAAGATGACATAGGTATCTGCTGTAAGCCCGTGCATTTTTCACAATCTCTACACCAACACCGCCAATAGTGTCAAAAATCTCTTTTGCCTGTTCTTTCGTCTTGCATCCCTCGAAGAAGATAACAATATGGTAATGCTCTTTTTTGATATTCCCTTCGCTATCAAGGTCTTTATTGTGCAATGGAGATATAAACGCAGGGATGCAATGCCTTTCTAAAATCGCTTTCCAATCAGGTGGAGCTGACTCTGGATATACTACCGTAGCAAAATTTCTTGTTCTTTGTTGCATTTTCCACCTCGCTCATTGAACAATGAGCACAAGGGTGTGTGTCGTAGTGGCACACCCTTGCTCATAAAATGTGCGGTGGCTTCGTTGCCTACGGCACTACACCACCGCACCACCAATGTTACTTGCCTACTACCTGGATATCATCCGCTGTAACACTCAACTGATTGCGGTATTCCCCATAAACCTTTGCAACAGGATTTATCGGAATAATCTCCACATTCAGCGGAACATCAATTTCAGCAGCAACCTTGAAAGTGATTTTTTCAAACAAATTGCTTATCTTTTCGCCGTCCTTTGATAAACCATAGTCTGTCTTATCCTTTACGATTACGCTTTCTAATTTAGTTCCGAGGATTTCCCCTGTTTCGTAATTCTTCCAAGGCTTTACAGAAACGCTCATAAACTGTTTGCCCTTCGCAAAACCCTCAAAGTCCATATTTTGAAATTTACTTAAACCTTTCATAGATTTACCTTTGCCTTTCCGATGTTTTTGAAACATCTATGCACTTGTCAATGTTCAGAAATGCATTTCTGAATATAAGCATACATCCATTTTAAGGGCTTGTAATTGACCTATTGTTTCTTTATAATCTGTATTTGAAAGGAAACATTTTGATGAAAGCCGCTAAATATACTATACTGATAAACACAGCCGAAGCACCCATAGGAACGCTTAATTCTCATAATGCGAACCTGTCTTTTAACCCGACAACCGTTTTATGCGACCTGTCCTATAAGAATACGCCTTTAGGTAATACCGATTTTCATTTTGATGATTGGGATTATTCACACGAATATGCTTTTGGGGAAAAAATAAAGATTGAGAACAGAGAGCAATATTATAAGCTCGTCATTACAATAAAAAAAATGATATTGGAGAGTCAGAAAACAAATGCTGTGCTAAATTACAGCAACATTGATTTTACGCGGTGCTTCTTTGATATCACCTACCGCTTTACTCCTATGCGAAACATGGAAAACTTACAGCGTTTCGGTAAAACAGAAATGCGTCCTGTCATATATTCGATGTATCATATAGACACCGCATTATCATTAAATTTTTCAGATATTACACAGTATTTCTATGAGTGTTATTCTATGTCTGATGTAATATTTGCGATACTCCACTTTTTAGCATCAAGACAATACAAATTTAATATATGTGCTCACTGTGGACGCTATTTTGCAACCACATCCTATAAGCAGAAATACTGTTTCCGAAAATCCCCAATGCAACAATATGCGCATCTGAATTGTGAGCAGGCTATCAGGAATATCACACAGGAAATCAACAGAGGATATAAACGCATATACAATAATCTGCATCAGAACCACGCTGAAGAAAATAATACTATATCAAATTTCCTAAAAAAATATGATGCCGCAAGAAATGACTTTAACATCCATCCGAACATTGAAAATATAGAAAAGTGCTTTACGGTACTTGATAAAAAACAATGGTATTAAAAAGGCGAGTACATTTATTTTGTACTCGCTTTTATCTTTAATCCAATGTGTCATGCCATATCACAGTGCTTGCATCATACCATCCCATAACGCCGTTACTGCCTATATCAGACGGTGTTAATATATCAATGCTCCCATCCTCTGCAAAATGAATATCATAGGCTATACTGTATGTAGCATTTTCAAAAGTACCGTTATTTACTGCCGTTTCAAAGGTATCTCCTGCAACATTGCCGTCATAGAATACCGTATCTTTGTCTATCTGCAAAACAACATTTTCAAATATAGTCTTAAAATACTCGTTATTCTCATTTGAAATCGGGTAATACTGTTCACCCGTATATGTATCAAGCATAAATGCAGGGATATTGAAAATTGTGTAGGTCTGTCCGTCCTCTCCTGCAAGCATCAGCTTTTCCCGTTGGTCGTTATTATAAGACTCCGTACCTGTAACAGTATATTTGTGACCGCTCCCTGTCTCAAATGTGCTATTATACACATTATTTTCGTTCACACATTCAGGGCAAACGATAGAACCGCTCACAAGGTAATAACCGCCTTTATCCTCGATGTTGTAAATCAGCGTATCATCATCCGCATACTCATAATCAAGAGAGAACATCAGCGGTAAATCATAACCATAAAACCGACTTATCCCCTGTGTGCTATTTCCTAAATTTGCTTTGCTTTCCGTTCTTTCCTCGCTTGTTTCTGTTTGCTCGATATTGCTTTCCTCGCCGATCCATATAGCAGGACGGACACCAATATCCGATTTTGCAAGCAGATAAGCAGAATTTGATATTGTTTTATCTCTTAAACCGCCTTGCTCATTTACAGCATTTACACAACTTCCATCCCCCTCAACCAATGTACGAAGCCAATAGGGAGCATAAGTATTTCCAATTACATCCGAGTTATATGTAACTCCTTTTTCTGTCAGCTTATCATAATAATCCTGCTTAAATTCTTTCGCCCCCGTATATCCCGATGATGCAAATTTCGTGGGCTCTGCTAACGCTTTTTCGGAATAATAGCATACATAATCCATATCGGATATTGTATCGTGTTCATCCACCGGAGACATATCGAAGTATTTGACAGCTTCATCAAAGGACAGCAAAAATACCTTTCCATATTCTGTGTTGATTATCTGCTGTCTTTCTTCCTCTGAAAATGCACCGTTCAAAAAATCCGCATTGAGCCATTGAAACAGAGTGCTTGTCTGCCATGTGACCTGCTTATCCTGTATATTATACTGTTCCTCCGCCAGAACATATTTTGAGAGCAACAAAGCCTTTGAACCGTCTGCATCTAATACTATCCACTCTATCGGCTCTGCCCCGTTACTCTCGTTATCGTCCTGCTCAAAAGTTCCGAATGTGACAATATCCCCGACAGAATATGAAACTGCATCCGTGTTTTCTTTGTTTTCCTTGTTGTCTGTATTTATACTTGTTTCTTCTACATCGTTATTTGTCTCAATTTCCACATCTTTGTTATCTTTTCCGCATCCTGACATTGAGCAGAGCATCAGAACCGTCACCGTCAGAACACATACCCACTTGTTAATTGTTTTCTTCATTATGACTCTCCCCTTTATTTATATTTTCTGCTTATCTT
>JAFUUG010000224.1 GCA_017483905.1 Bacillota bacterium | reverse complement strand
GGGCAAAATGTTCAATCGACTCCAATGAAATTTAATAAAATCCAATTAAATTTAAAATTCCAATCAACTTTAATGGTACTTCGTTAGAGTTGGTTGGAATTTTTTTGGTTATGGGTATCGCTGGATTATTGATCGCTTACGTTATATTTATTATAGCATAGTAAATATAACAAAACAATATAAGATTTAAAAAGATAACTTAAGTGACTAAATAAATTAGTGCAAGCTGTTGATGCTTGCACTAAGATGATTAAAAATTATGTTTAGTTGTGTGTAAGTTTCTTGAATTGATTTTCTGATGACGATGCATAACAATCCAGAAGGAGATTGTCCTTATTTCACCAATAATCAAATTTGTTTATGCGGTTAGGAGCTTTGAGGTGTGATATTTAGTAGGCTAATATCCTATCAAAATTGTTATAGTCATTGTTTAGTTCACATTCATACATATCTAATATATTATGACAATCTCTGCAATATAGATGAGTTTCACTATCTTCCAGCAGTCTATATGTTTCTGATAACATGAAATTATTTAATATTTCGTTTTCGTCTTTTTCAAATTTTTCGCTTAATTTATTTACTACGTAACATATAATTAATTGCTTCGCATGTTCTATCATTTCTTCAGTTAACATATATTCACAACCTTTCTATCTATTTTATAGATATCAATAATTCTTGCCAGTTCAACATTACTTATACATATCTGCGAAGGTAAATTCTTAACCTCTAACATATCTATTAATCTCAGTTTTGCTTTTTCGCTTCCAACAGTTCCATATGTTCCTAAAATATATTCATTTAAACAGATTGATGTAAAGTCGTCTGCTGTGTGTCCTATTATAACATCATAATTATGTTTTTTAATCTTATTTGGATTACTTTCCCTGTTCATCAACACAAAATCAATCCATTTTATCCAATCATTAGTTGTCATCTTTTGTATTTCGGGAAACTCTAAACAATTAAATTGTTTGAGTATATCTGGATCAAATTCATACACATATACATATGCTTGATTGATATTTTCACTATTATGTCTTTTATTTAATGCCTTCGCATTTCTCCTTGCTATCTGTTCCGCATGACTATATGTGTTTGTCATATAAAATCCTTGACCAAAATCAGTTTCTGTCCGTCCAAAATAAATATTTATTTCTTTAAAATCTGCTATTGAACCATGGTAAAATTTTTTTCTTGACATGTTTGCTCCTTCTCTCCTACATACTTATCAATTTCTAAAAGTATGTCGTTTATACTAAAATCACTAAAGTATTCAAAGTTATCCTCTATAAATTTGTGTAGATGATATCTTTTATCTAAAACTATATAATCCGATATTTTAATGTTATTTTTCTTTATATATTCATACATAATAAAAACCTTTAATTTTGTTACTATTGTTTTTCCCATGAAATCACTTCCTTTTTTATATTGTTTTGTTATATCTATTATAGCATAGTAAATATAACAAAACAATATAAGATTTAAAAGATAACTAAAGTAACACAAGCTGTTGATGCTTGTGTTACTTCAGTGAAATTTGTTATCCCTTTAAAAGATGACTAAGTGTTTAGTTGTGTGAATGTGTGTAAATTTGATCTTCTGTTGGATGAGCATAGCGATCCACTAACAACTTCTCCTGTGCCCACCAGTAAGTGAAAGAGTTGAGGCGGTTGTTGTCCTTGAGTGATGGAGCTACACCGTCTGTTACATCTGTTGATGGGTTGAGTTGTAAGTCAGGTGCACAGGAAGTTTCATCTATTTTCCAATGATCCTTAGAGTCCTTCGTGAGGGTGTATGTTACAACTCCTTCGTATGTTTTACCCACTTCGAATGCTGTGTGTTTCTGGTCGCCTACGCCTACCCAGGACTCGCCGAAGAATGGGGAAAGGAGTGGCTTAGCGTTATCGCTTTCGATTGTTGTTTTTACGTAAACTGAAAAATGTGGATGTCCTAAATAGTCTACCCACATTGTTTCTGGAAGTACTTGTACTTCTGATGATATTACTGTTTGACGTTTTTTGTAACCTGAGATCATAGATTCGAGATCTTGACGTTCTGTTTTGATAGGGTCGTTGACCCATGCTTTTTCGAGGGCTGCAATCTGTGTGTCGGAGAAGCAGCTGAGGATGTCGTTTACCCATTTCTCATCCAGAGTGTTGTAGTTTACATTGAACTGGCAGTTTGTGAATTTTACTGCGTCTTCGTATACTCCGCCTGAAAGATTCTGTGGATAAATTTCATCAGCTGACATATAAACATCTTTTGCAGTATCTCCTTTAAGTTCTGTATCTTTGTAGTAACCGGCACCCCAGACGTTGTTCTTCATGATGGTTGGTTGAAGTTCGTAGCACCAGTTTGGTACGCCTTCAGCAATGTATGGGAAGTCTGCTGCGTTTGATGGAAGGTTTGTTTTCCGGATTGTTCTTCCATAGGCATCAGTGCCACCTTGCTGTTTGTATTCCTGCTGTGGCTGCTGCTGAGAATCTCCAGATTCGATGATTACTGTTTTTGTTGCTCCGTCCCAGTTAACCTTGCAATTAAGAGCTTCGCCGATAAAACGTAATGGAACCATTGTTGAACCATTTACTATGGTTGGTGCCATTTTTGCTGTTACGTAATCGCCATTGATTTTAGCTGCAACTTCACCGATAACTAAATCGACAGTACGCTGAGATTTCTCAATGTGTATGGATCTTGTTGCTTCGTCCCATTGAACATTGGCTCCGAGGGATTCACTGATGGTTCTGAGTGGAACCATTGTTGTGCCATTGTAGATGCAAGGTGGTACTGTTGACTCTACTACAGAGCCGTTAATTAAAATAGACGGTGTGACGTCTGCATTAATTGATAATGCAGTTGCAGATGTTAAGGCACACATTATTATTACGCCTGCAACTGTTTTTCTGCTAAGTGCTTTCATATTGAAGCCTCCTTTTAAAAAATTTGATAGTATGGGTATATATTTATGGTTTGAATATTTAATTTTCAAGGTTCAAGGGAAAATATGTATAAGACTGCGTATCATTGGGCGGTGGGAGATACGCAGTCGGTGTGAGTAAACGACCAAATCAGAAGTATTTTGTCGTTTATTTTATAATTTTTACATTATTCATTTCAATGTTTTCGGCATTTTCTGTTTTTATATCTTTTGAGGAACTTATTGTTACATTATTTAAACGGATATCATGCACAGGCTTGCGGGAAAGACCCGAAATTACTATAGGAGTGCCTGCACCTACACAATTTACGTTATTTATATATATATTCTTAAATTCGGGAACTTCGATGTCATCAACGGTTTGTCCCTCTTTTGTGTCCATGTCATAGCCCATTGTGAAAATGATGGCTTCTTTTGAAATGTCGGTCATATTGATATTATCAATGAAAATATCTTCTACCATGCCGCCTCTGCCAAGACAACTCTTGAAACGCAGTCCCGTATCGGTGCCGATAAATGTGCAGTTACTTACCTTTATGTTTTTTACACCTCCGGACATTTCGCTGCCGATAACGAAACCGCCATGACCGTGATATACGGTACAATTTTCAAAAATCACATATTCGCAAGGCTTACCGAGCTTTCTGCCGTCTTCGTTCTTGCCCGACTTTATACAGAGGGCATCATCGCCGACATCAAATGTGGAATCGGTCACTTTTACATATTTACATGATTCTACGTCTATGCCGTCGCCGTTTTGCGAATACCATGGATTTCTTACGGAGATATTCTTTATAGTCAGATTTTCGCAAAGCCAAGGGTGCAAACACCATGCAGGCGAATTCTGGAAAGTTACTCCGTCCAGGAGGATATTTTTACAGTTTGTGAAATTGACAAGAACGGGTCTTAAAAAGTCACGGTATTTTTCACATTCTTCTTTGTTTTTAAGTTTTTCGGGATTCGGTACGAGGTTTAAATGTCCGTCAAGGGCACTTTGCGACGGCCACCACATATCTTCTTTGCCCTCAAGAACGACACCGCCGCTTTCGATACATTCTTTCCACATTCTGTCGGTGAGCTTGAATTTCTTTTTTGGCCGCCATGCACCGCCGTTGCCGTCAATAATGCCGTTTCCCGTTATTGCGATATTCGTACATTCTCTGGCATATATCGGGGAAATACATCTGTAGGTGAAGAAACCTTCAAAACTTGTGTTTATGAGCGGATAATCTTCTATGTCTGTGCTGAAATAAAGAACGGCACCGCTTTCAAGATGGAGATCTACGCCGCTTTTGAGAGTAACAGGGGCTGTGAACCAAATTCCTCTCGGAATAACAACTCTTCCGCCGCCGTTTTCGCTGCATTTATCTATTGCGGATTGTATTGCATGTGTATCCTTTGTTCTGCCGTCGCCTTTTGCACCGAGATCCTTTATGTTGTATGAGATGTCCTTAAATTCAGGAACCGTTACGTTAAAATTAAATCTTTCCATATTGATTTACCTCCCTTTGTTGTGTTATAATAATATAATAACATTATTTTAATTATATTTCCATAGAAAACTTAAATTTATAAACTTAAATTTAATAAAATAAAGAGTGGTTTTATGAAAACGGTTTTTTGTGCGGTGAATGCCAAATTTATTCATTCTTCTCCCGCACTGCGGAGCATAAAGGCTTACTGCGGTGATGTGTGCAGGGATACGGTGATCGCCGAATTTACGATAAACAACGATATTGACTATATAATAAACGAATTGTATTTGTTAAAGCCCGATATGATAGCTTTTTCCTGCTATATATGGAATATGGGGATCATACTCGATATAGTGCGGACGATAAGGAAGATCATACCGGATATAAAGATAGCTGTCGGTGGCCCTGAGGTGAGCTATGAATATGAGTATCTGTTTGAAAAGGGGATAGATATTGTGACTGTCGGCGAGGGGGAGGCGATATGGAAAGAACTTCTGCCTGCACTTGAAAACGGTGGGGATATTTCGGGAGTAAAGGGTATTGCATATAAAGAAGATGAAAATGTGATATATACGGGACGAGGGGAGATAGTTCCGCTTGATTATATACCTTTTTTCTATGAGGGCATACTTGATGAATTTGAAAATAAAATAATATATTATGAGGCATCGAGAGGCTGTCCTTACAGATGTCAGTATTGCTTATCTTCCGCTGATGAGGGAGTGAGGTTCTTATCGAGGGAGAGAGTATTTTCAGACCTTAAATATTTTCTTGACAATGATGTGAAACAGGTCAAATTTGTAGACAGGACATTTAACTGCAATAAGAAATTCGCATCTGATATATGGAATTTTCTTATTGACAATGATAACGGGGTAACAAATTTTCATTTTGAGATATCGGCGGATATTTTAGATGAGGAAGAGATAAAAATACTGTCAAGGGCGAGGAAAAGGCTTTTTCAGCTTGAAATAGGCGTGCAGTCAACAAATGCGAGGACACTGGAGAGGATAAAAAGAACGACGGATAACGAAAAGGTGTTTGATACGGTGAGGAGGATACAGAAGTTCGGGAATATCCATCAGCACCTTGATCTGATAGCGGGGCTTCCGAATGAAGATATCATGTCGTTTAAAAAGTCCTTTGATGATGTATTTTCATTAAGACCCGAACAATTGCAGCTTGGATTTTTGAAACTGCTAAAGGGCAGCGGACTGAGAAGAGATGCAAAGGAACTGGGGATAGTATATAAGGATACACCGCCTTATGAGGTATTGTATACAAAGGAAATACCTTATATGAGTATGATGAGATTAAAGAGGGTGGAAGAACTGCTTGAAATGTATTATAATTCGGGAAAAGCTGTGAATACGATCTTTACGGCGGCAGCTTTTTTTGACGGGGCATTTGATTTCTTTGAAAAATTTTCTTACTTTTGGGAAGAAAAGGGATATCATAGGATAATGCACAGTAAAATGAGCCTGTATACGGCTTTGTATGAATTTCTGAAAGAGCGTGTGAAGATACCCGTTTCCGATATGATCAAATTCGATATATTTGCAAATGATAATATAAAGACTTTTCCGCAGTGGCTTGAAAGCGATAACGGGGAAGAGATGAAAATGACAAGGCGGAGATTCTTTAATGATGAGGAAAACATAAGGAAGTATATGAATACGTTAAGCGCATATTCTCCGGTGCAGCTTTCGAGAATGTGTCATCTGGAAAAATTTTCGTTTGATGTGGAAAAATGGCTTGAAAGCGGGCATAAGGAGATCAATATGAATGATTCTTATGTATTATTCAATTATTATGAAAAAAATGATATAAATTTAAATGGAAATATTACATATACGGTGATAGAGAAGAAGGAATAAAAATGGACAAAAAGACGAGAGTTAAAAAAGTTCTTGCCGCTCTGGACGAGTATTACCCAACAGAGGATAAGTGTTATCTGCATTATGAAAAGCCGTATGAACTGCTGATAGCAACGATACTCAGCGCACAGTGTACCGATGACAGAGTAAATATGGTGACGAAAGAACTTTTTGTGAAATATCCGACGCTTGAAAGTTTTGCTCAGGCAGAACTTTCACAGATCGAAGAAGATATACGCTCTACGGGGTTTTTCAGAAACAAGGCGAAGAATATAATTCTTTCATCGCAGATGCTGCTTGAAAAATACGGCGGAGAAATGCCGAGGGAGGTCGAGGAACTTACAAGTCTTGCGGGAGTCGGGCGAAAGACGGCAAATGTAGTGAGAAGTCATATATTTTCATTGCCGTCGATAGTTGTTGATACGCACGTTAAGAGGATATCCAATAAACTGGGGCTTACGGAGCAGACTGACCCTGTAAAGATAGAATTTGAACTGATGAAGATATTTCCGAAAGAACACTGGATAAGATACAACACGCAGGTGATAGCACACGGAAGAAAAATATGTAAAGCACAGTCGCCTAAGTGTGAGATATGCTGTCTTTCGGATTATTGTAAAAATTATGAAAAGAATAAGAGGTTGAAGAAAAATGATTGATATGATAATTAAAATGTCGCTTGTGACGGCTCTTTACGTTGCATTGACGGCGGGATTATGGCTTGTTTTAAGAAGAAACAAGAACCGTATGAGAATACGGGAGAGAGTTTTTGTGGGGGTTGTATACGGGATATGTGCGATACTCTCAACTCATTTCGGTGTTGATTACGAAAGCATGGTACTTAATGTAAGAGATATAGCTCCTCTTGCGGCAGGTCTGTTTTTTGACCCCATATCGGGCATTATAGCAGGTCTTGTGGGCGGTATAGAGAGATATATCGCAGGGGAATATTTTGGTGTCGGAGCATATACGAGGATTGCTTGCAGCGTTTCGACTTGCCTTGCGGGTTTCCTTGCGGCGGGGCTTAATGTGAAGATATTTAAAGGGAAAAAGCCTTCGCCTTTCTATGCATTCTTTATGGGTGCGGTAATGGAAGTATTCCATATGTATGTGGTATTCATAACACACAGAAATGACATGACAAGGGCGTTCTATGTGGTAGATACCTGTTCGATACCGATGATAGTATTTACGGGCATCGGTATGGCGGCATCGGCTGCTGTCCTGCTGCTGCTTGCGGGAGAAGTGAAATTCGGACTGCGAAAACCGAATGAAGAGGAACTGCCGATAAGCGTAAGATTTCAGGCATGGCTCTTCATATATACGATGATAATGCTTGTAGCAACATTTTCATTTTCGTTTTCGGTGCAGTCAAGGACTGTTTTGCAGAATGCACAGAATACGATGGAAATAAATACAAACGATGCAAAGCAGGAATATATATATGTAAAAGAAAACAATAAGATAGTCAATGAGATATTGCAGGATTCCGGCTATAAGGATCCGGAAATAACCGAAAAACTGAACAGGCTTAAAAATATAGGAAAAAATCTTGAAAACAGGCGAATAGGCGAAAACGGAAAGATATATATTGCCGATTCGAGGGGCATCGTGATAATAGGCGAAGAAACGGGAAAAACACTTATTGAGCTTGGTCTGAACGAAACACAGATGAATACGGAAAACGGATTTTTCATGACAAATATACTTGATGAGGAAAGCTATTGCCGTATAGAGAAAATATATGACGGGGCAATATTCCTGACGGTTCTGCCTGCGGTGGAAGTATACAGCAGCAGAAACTCGGCGGCTTATGAAACGGCATTTGCGGATATACTGCTCTTTGCTGTGGTATTTGTGCTTATATATATACTTGTGCAGAAAATAGTTGTAAACAACCTTGACAGGATAAATGCTTCACTTGCAAGGATAACACAGGGACAACTCGATGAAGTGGTAGATGTCAAGAGTTCAAGCGAATTTGCATCTCTTTCAAATGACATAAATCTGACGGTAAGCGCCCTTAAAGGATATATAGAACAGGCGGAAAAGAGGATAGAGGAAGAACTCAGATTTGCAAAAGAAATACAGTCTTCGGCTTTGCCTAAGGTATTCAAATTTCCCAAAAGAAACGAATTTGAACTGTATGCAACAATGAATCCCGCAAAAGAGGTGGGTGGTGATTTCTATGATTTCTTCTTTATAGATAATCATCAGATAGCTTTTGTTATAGCAGACGTTTCGGGAAAAGGTATCCCTGCTT
>JAFUUG010000223.1 GCA_017483905.1 Bacillota bacterium | reverse complement strand
CATAATGTGGTAAACACCTGTTTTACTTTGCTTTCTTGCTGTTCTTGGCATAATGTACTCCTTTTGTGGGGCGGTTCAAACGTAATCATTTTGCATTACTCCAACTCATACATAGAACCATCCCCTGTATGACCCTTGAAACGTACTTACTTTCTATAATTGCAGCAGTACCTGAAATAATTTTATTATTTTCATCATACTTTATTTTTCTTGTTCTTATAAATGCCATTTAAATACACCACCTATATTAGTAACACTATGTAATGATACTAATATAACATACTTTAACATTTTTTCAAGTAATTTTAAGTATTTAAAAAATATTTACTCGTATAGTGTTACTTTACTTGGCATCTTAGGATAGAATGGTTCTTTAACGCCAAGAAAGCATATCCGACAGGGCATAGTTATCCCCATAGAATATGCTTACTTAACGCAAAAATATTAAAAAGGGCACAGTTATTGCTTGCTTGCTGAAGTGTATCTCATCTCCATAACCCTGTCAACCCCTTTTTTAATTTTTATGTACATTTTTTCAAAATATACCTCAGAGTTATTCTACCACATTTCTTTTCATATTGCAATAGTTATACAATTTTTTTACAAAATTTGATCTCACCCCGAGTTACTGTCCGGCAGGAAGTTATTGTGCTTTCTGCTTTTGTTATCATTATTTCCCGCCTATCTCTGAATGCTGCCAATCAGTCTGCAAAATAATCATCCACACGACTGATAAGTTTCATATGATCTTCTATTTCCGGCAACAATATCTTTTTCGTGGCATCTACTATAGTTTTTTTGATTTGATCGGGCATTTGAGAATGTTTTGCAGCTGTTACCGTGCTACGCAGATTTCCTATGACAAATGCAATTTTATTTATCTTTACCAAGTCATCTTCGCTTTTAGGTTCAAAGTAGACCTTTATCAAGTCATTCCAAACTGCATCAAGCATATCATTATTTTCGGGAATAAAACCAAGCATAGTCTTTAACCCAAAATCTCTTCCTGACGAATTAGGTATGAGTCTATAATGGAAACACAGCGTACCGATATCGAAAACGGGATGCCCTATTCCTGCATCCGCCATGTCAATAAGTATCAGTTCTCCATTCTGAACCATAACATTGCCAATATGGGCATCGCAGTGAACAAATGTATTTCTGTCGGGAATAGCATCAACAAGACCACACAGTGCGTCCGATTCCTCTTGAGTGAAGAATGAACCGAGATCACTTATCCATTTTTTATATAATGTCTTTATATTTTGGAATTTATCAGTCAATTTCATTTGGTGCATATCTTTAAGCATTTTTGCATACTTGATTCGATATTCCGAAGCCTTTTCAGGGTTATTGTACAGAAATTTTGAAAACTGTACCGCATCTACAAGTTCATAGACAGTTCCGTAGCAATCCCCGCACTTTACAATATCAAATGTTATGGCTGTTGGTATTCCATTCACAAAAACAGTCTTTGCATTTTCTCGTTCTTCTTCTATTCTTTCCAAACTGATACCGTGATAAAAGACTTTTACGATAGTATCAGCATCAATGCGATATACTCGGCTGCTCATTCCTGCACCGATCTGCTCGCAACCATCAATGGAAATCTCACGCAATTTTTTTCGAACATCAAGCAATTGCGTAAACCCCGTGATATTAAATATCTCATAAACATCTGAAGATACATTTTCTATTATCAGCGGTTTTCCGATTTGTTTGCGCAGTTTCATTAAAATGCGAAGCCCGGCACTTGAAATATATTTTAGTTCTTCCGCATCCAATATCAGTGCTTCACCGCCGAACGCAACAACAGCTTCCAAAAGGAATTTTTCAAACTCTGTTGCATTTCCCGAATCTATTTTGCCATTTATTTTTATTGTATTGTCGTTTTTGCTTATTTCCATATTCAGATCGTGCTCCTATATTGTTTTCCAAAGATATTATACCATACAAAGTGTCCGGAAACAATTTATAAAATTGTGTATTTTTCAAAAAAGTTCATTTTCGTCAGTTTGCCCAATTTCTGTCACTTATTTTTGTTTAAAATTATTAAATGATCATACAGGGGACGGTTCT
>JAFUUG010000222.1 GCA_017483905.1 Bacillota bacterium | reverse complement strand
TATGATACTCCTGTAAAAATCGGAAAAAAGGTCGCTATAGTCGGCGGTGGTAATGTTGCGATGGACGCTGCAAGAACGGCGTTAAGACTCGGTGCCGAAAGCCATATAGTATACAGAAGAAGTACGGAAGAACTTCCAGCAAGAGTTGAAGAAGTTCATCATGCAAAGGAAGAGGGAATAATTTTTGATACGCTTACAAATCCTGTGGAAATACTTGTTGACGAAAACGGTTGGGTATCGGGAATGAAGTGTATAAAAATGGAACTTGGTGAACCTGATGAATCGGGAAGAAGACGTCCTGTTGAAATACCGGGTTCGGAATTTACAATGGATGTGGATACGGTCATCATGTCGCTTGGAACTTCTCCTAATCCGCTTATTTCTTCGACTACAAAGGGACTTGAGATAAACAAGAGAAAATGTATCGTTGCGGAAGAAGAAACGGGAAAGACAACTAAAGATGCGGTATATGCAGGCGGTGATGCCGTAACGGGTGCGGCTACGGTAATACTTGCAATGGGTGCAGGTAAAAAAGCTGCGGCTGCTATAGATGAATTTTTAAATAAATAAAAATAAAAAACGATGTATCGGAGGGGGTACATCGTTTTTTTAACGAGTATCATTTAACGGTTTTGTGCAGAAATGGGGGTGTAGTATATAAATTGAAGATGGGAACAGGTGAATGTAACATAATGGAATGATATATGCGGAAACGATGAAAACAGCTTAAAAGCCTTATTTTTATCGAAAAATTTAAAACTGCGAAACTATACAAAAGTATACGACTACTGACAACGAAGCAATAAGTTTTGCTGTTATTGGAAATCCGGAAATTATTTTTGGGTGTACTGAATAGTTACAAATATTTTAAAATATTTGTAAAAATATATTGATTATTTTTTTGAATCGTGGTAAAATATGAAATGATTGATTTTCAATAACAGTTATACGGAGGTGAAAAGATGAGCGTAGTATTTATGGTATTGACTGCTGTTATGCTTATATTGTGTGTTGCACTTGTAGCTGTTGTGCTTATGCAGTCTAAGAATGCGTCCGGTTTTTCAAGTGCTATCGGTGGAATGGGTGAATCAAAAAGTTACTGGGACAAAAACAAAGGTCGTTCTATAGAAGGTAAACTTGCTCTTTATACAAGAGTTCTTGCAGTGTTATATTTTGTAGTAGCTTTTGTTTTATGTGTTATAAAATAATAAATGAGTTATAAGGGAGTAGTCTGCGCTGAAAATGCGTGATTAAGCCAACAGCCGAACACGGTTAAACCGTCGATTCTGGTTTTAATCTTAAAGGACAAGACTTATACCACAAATCAGGTGGTATGGTCTTGTCCTTTTTTGTTAGGTTTGAAGGCTGATAAAAATATTTTACTATTAAGGAGGAAAAATTATGTTGTATTTAGGTTATGTTGTATTGGCGGCACTTGTCGTTATTCTTTCGGTAAAATTATCGGGATATGTGGATGCACTCGATAAGAAAACAAATTTATCGGGAGCATTCATAGGAGGGGTTTTGTTGGCGGCGGTAACAAGTCTGCCTGAATTGTTTACAAGTATTACATCAGTATTGCTGCTTGATTCACACGAACTTGTGCAGGGGAATGTATTCGGAAGCAATACATTTAATCTCACTATTGCCGGAGCAGCGGTACTTTTTGCGGCAGGTGCTTTTAAGGAGGCAAAACTTTCTAAAAGCCATATCACGACTTGTCTGTGCTGTCTTGCTATGTATGCGGTTTGCCTTGCGGGACTTTATACGGAAGATTATCAGATACTGAGTATAAGCTGGGCTTCGATTCTTATTGTGATCATATATATGATAAATCTTAAACTTGTCAAGGGAGATGACAGCGCCGAAAATGATGGAGAGGACGATTTAGACCTTACTGTTAAGCAGGTGGTTGTCAGATTTGTGATAAGTGCTGTGCTGCTTGTGGTGGTGAGTATATTCCTTACAAATGTTACGGACAGGATAGCAGAAGAACTTGAACTCGGTAAAACAGTAGCGGGAGCGATATTCCTCGGAGTTGCCACAAGTCTGCCTGAACTTACTTCATCGGTAAATCTTATAAGACTTAAAAATTTTAATGCTTCTTACGGAAATGTTATCGGAAGTAATCTGTTTAATTTTACGATACTTAGTTTTGGTGATATACTGTACAGATCGGGAACGATATATGAACCGGGAAAAAGTGCATTGCTTATGATAATATTCGGTATTGTTTCTACGGTACTTACTGCGATGACGTTATTTACTAAAAAGAATGTGGTACTGACGAGGATAGTCGGATTTTTGATAGTGATGAGTTATGTTGCAAGTATTGCGATGTCAATGTAAATATAAGTAAAAATGAGGTGTGAAAAAATAGATATTTCACACCTCGTTGTAAATTTATGGATCAGATCTTACTGTAGATACTATTGCAGGTATAGAGAGCAACGGCAGGATTATGACCGGTTACTCTGTCTTTTACAAGAAGAACGGTAACAGGTGCTTCGGAATATTTTGTAAAAAGTGCATCATGACCTACGCAAAGACCTATCATAATATTGAGGTCGGTCTTTTGTTCATTGAGGACTTTTGCCTGCATGATAGGATTACACATTGATTCGTATCTCTCGCCTTTGGTAAGGGTGTCTTTTTTGGGGATACCGATCTCTTTTTTCTCAATAGCACCTATTTTACAGCCGACTGCATAGAAATCTATCCCATGTTTGCGGAGAAGATTCGCAAATATGCCCGCCTCGTTGAGTAAGCCCACGCAAGTTGCTATACCTACTTTTTTTGCACCGTATTTCTTTATGAATTCGATAGTTTCCTGTACTCTTGTGTATTTACCGTAAAAATTTCCCTCGACATAAGCTGCTGTTTTGGCAAGCTTTTTATTTTGCGCATCATCTATGTAAAGGTCTTTTGCTTCACCCAAAAGTTCTTCATCTACAGACTTTGTAAGGCAGAAGCCGGGATATTTGTCTTCTTCTTTATATTGACAGGCTTTTACACGGCAGTCTGCACAACTGAAACATCTTTGTTTGTTTTCTTCACTCATTTTTATAGCCTCCTTTTTTATGCGCAGCAATCAGGTATAGCTGCTGCTTTTTCGCTGTCAGAAGCTGTTTTCATATCATTTTCTTCACAGCAGTCCGGAACAGTATCGCTTTCTTTGTGTTCGTGTTCACAGCAATCGGGAACAGATGCCTCTTTACTGTCCTTGCTCGTTTCTTCGGATTTTTCATTATCAGACTTTTCTCCTGCGAATATTGCATTTTCATCAACGCCTAAGTCTACGAATACATCGTTTATAAATTCATCTTCTGTTTTGTTATCGCTTATAAGACCGATAGCCTTGAGATCGGGAACACTTGTTTTAAGTGCTTCAAGTCCGCCTTTTACGGATGGTTTATAATTATATGTCGAAAGGACTTTTGCGTTAAATTCGGGATCACCCGATACCCATTCTTTTTCTACTTGTATTTTTGCTGTTTCTTCAATATTTTCAGATACCCATTTTGAAGATTTCATTATTGCTGTTGTGAATTTTTTTGCGATGTCCGGATGATTTTTGATAAGGTCACCTGTTACAAAACTTATGCAGCAATATTCGTTTTTGTACTCATCATCTGTTGCTGTATCTATGATAGGGCGAAGTCCAAGTTCTTTTTCTGCTATAGATGCGGCAGGATCGCTGTTTGCTATTGCATCGACTGCACCGTTCTGAAGTGCCTGCGCAAGATCGGAGCCTGAGAATACGGCAAATTCCACATCGCCGTTTTCATCGGATGGATTCAGCCCTGCATGGTAGAGAGAACGCTTTGTGATGATCGTAGGGGCAGCGGCACCAAGACCTGTTGTTCCGACTTTTTTGCCTTGAGATCTGCAACCGACTTTATATCGGAATCGTTTGGTACAAGGACTTTTGTACAGCCTGTATGTATGCCGGCGGTAACTTTTATGTCAAGACCGTTGTCGATAGGCTGCAAGTATTTTCCCAAAAGTCCGAAACCTGCCTCTATCTGTCCCGAACCGATAGCTTCGGGCATATGTGCGGCATCTATTTTTACCATTTCAAATTTTAAGCCTTCTTCTTCAAAGAAGTTCTTTTCAACGCCCATCTGGATAGGGGCTTCGCAGAGAGAATTATTGTAGGCGATCTTCAATACATAATCATCGGTAGTTTCGGCGGCTACAGATTGTGAAGAAGATGCTTCGGAATTATCCGGTGAAGATGTCTGAGCCGAATTGGCACAGCCTGCCAAAAGGCAAGGGATAACAAGTGTTAATAAAAGTTTTGAAATAAATTTTTTCATAATAGATTCTCCTTTTTTTAAATATAATAATCGACTTCTTCGCTTTTACCGGCGTAGTCGAGTATTTCAAGAATTTCAGAACGAAGTCTGAGAAAATCGGGGCTGTTTCTTGCTCTTTTACGATAGAGATCAATGTCTATTATTTTCTCTATCTTTGCGGGACGAGGTGACATAACAACAACTTTATCGGAAAGATAAACGGCTTCGTCGACATCGTGAGTTACCATTATCATTGTCATATTTTTTTCTTTCCAGATACGGAGTATTTCATCCTGCATATTCATTCGTGTGAAAGCATCGAGCGCACCGAGAGGTTCATCGAGAAGAAGGACTTTAGGATGTCCGACCAGTGCTCTTGCTATAGAGGCTCTCTGCTGCATACCACCCGATAACTGATGCGGGTATGAGTTTTCAAAGCCGTTTAGTCCCACAAGATTTATGTATTCATTTACAAGTTCCTTATTTTCTTTATATATTTTCCTTGCTTTTAAAGAAAAAGCAATATTGTCGTATATATTTAGCCATGAAAAGAGAGTTGCACTCTGAAACACGAAGCCTCTGTCATAGCCCGCTTTTTTGATAGGCTCTCCGTCAAGGGTGAGTTCATTGCAAGATGAAGGCTTTTCAAGACCTGCGATTATACGAAGAAGAGTTGTTTTTCCGCAGCCCGACGGACCTATAAAGGAAACGAACGAACCTGCGGGAATATTGAGGTCTACTCCGTTTAATGCGGTTATTTCTTCACCGTCAGATTGTCTGAATTTCTTTATGACACCCGAGATGACAAGTTCTCCTGTTTTATTTGAATTATTTGTATCTACCATTTTATCGTTCCTTTCTGCCATACGAGAAGTCTGTCCTTTAATCTGAAAAGAAGTGTGATGAGAACAGAACATACTGCGGCGATAACTATAAGTCCTGCGTATACATTGGCATAGCACATCATTTCTTTCTGCCAGTTCACATACCAGCCGATACCATATTTTGCACCTATCATTTCGGCTGTCATAAGAGTAATGAATGATGAACAAGTGCCGTTGAATACACCGATAAATATACTTGGCATAGCGGCGGGAACGGCTATTTTGAATATTTTGCAGAAAAGATTTGCTCCGAGAGTCTCGGAAACTTCAAAGAATGAGTTTGAAATATTCTGTATGCCGCTGCTTGTC
>JAFUUG010000221.1 GCA_017483905.1 Bacillota bacterium | reverse complement strand
TTCTCACTCCTGCCGAGTATTCATATTCTTGCATCGGTATTATCTTATAAGCTTCCGAGCTGTAGCTGTATGCAGTATTCTTATAATTTCTCCTGCCCCTTCTTCTCACCTTGTTTCAACTCCTCATCTGATTTTCTTTTGATCTTATATTTTTCTGATCTTATATTTTTTCTATTATTCTGAGTTTTGCACTTCTTGCTCTGTGATTGTTTTCAAGTTCTTCCCCTGTCGGTATTATCGGTTTTCTTGTTATTATTTTTCCTATCTGTTTTCTTCCGCACACACAAACCGGTAATTCCCTCGGACAAATACAAGGATCTTCAAATTCTCTGAATAAATTTTTTATTATCCGATCCTCAAGGGAATGAAATGTTATTACCGCTATTCTTCCGCCTTTATTAAGCAGTCCCATCATATTCGTAATAGAATCTTTCAGTATTTCAAGTTCACCGTTTACCTCTATCCTTATTGCCTGAAATGTTCTCTTTGCAGGGTGCGGACCATCACTTCTTGCCCCTTTCGGGACTGCCTTTTTAATAATACTTACAAGTTCAAATGTTGTTTCTATATTTTTTTCTTTTCTCTCGTTACAGATAAATTCGGCGATCCGCTTTGCCCAGCGTTCTTCTCCGTATTCATATATTACCCTTGACAATTCTTCTTTTGAATACTCATTCACAACATTATACGCCGAAAAATCGCACCTTCTGTCCATTCTCATATCAAGAGGTGCATCATTCATATACGAAAATCCCCTCTCCGCCTCATCAAGCTGATGCGAAGAAACACCGAGATCCATCAGAAATCCGTCAAAAGCATTTATTCCCGTCTCTTCCGATATCTCATTTATCTCCGAGAAATTTCTATGTACAAATCTGATATTTTCAAATTCTTTCAATTTTTCCTTAGCTGCATTTATAGCATTTATATCCTGATCTATCCCCACAAGAGTACCGCTCGTCAATCTCTTTGCGATCTCATACGAATGACCGGCACCGCCCATAGTGCAGTCGGCATATACTCCGTCAGGCTTTATCGCAAGACCGTCTATACACTCATTCAGCAGCACCGAGGTATGCTTAAACTCCATACTACACACTTCCCGATAATTTTATATTCCAAGCATAGCAACTTTTTCAGCCAGCGAACTGTCAATAAAGTTTTCTTCACTGTTATATTTATCCCAGTTTTCCTTGCTCCATATTTCTATTCTGTTTGAAAGCCCTATCGTTACCACATCTTTTTGTATCTGTGCATACTCTCTTAGTGCCTGTGATATCGTTATTCGTCCGTTCTTATCGGGTTCACATTCGCTTGCCCCGGAAAATAAGAATCTCGCCAATTTTGCAATATCCATATCAACCGACGAAGCATTTTTCAGTTTTTCGTTTATCTTTGCCCAATCCTCACTTGTATACACCACAATACATTTATAAGTATCTGCGATTCCCTTTGTAACAAAAAAACATGTTCCAAGCTCATCTCTGAACTTAGATGGTACGATTATCCTGCCCTTTGCATCCAAAGAGTGTTGATATTCACCCATGAACATATTTTCTCACCACTTTCAAACCACTTAATTCCATTTCAAACCACAATCAACCACTTATATAAATATTTTAATACATTTTTTTCAAAATTACAAGCATAACTTTTTTTTTAACAAAGAATTTTATCTACATTCTATTCAATTCAGCCTGTCAAGGCAATTTCGGCTCAAAAAAAATATTTTTTTCATTTAATTACGGACTTCATCCATTCCGTAAAACAAGTGCAATTTTTCTGTAATTTCTACTCTTTACGACATTACCCATTTCATTATATTAAAAAATTTTCCAATTATCCCAAAAAAACGGCCAAAAGCTGCTTATTATACTCGTAAACAGAAAATTTTTCCGTTTACGAGTGCGCCGACTGCGTGCCACGAAGTGGCTAATTCCCTTGTACGCAGTCATGTGCATAATTTATACCGAGTGTGCAAATGTTTTTGCACGCCGGTATATTATCGTGAGCAAAAAACATCTCCACACTCAGACATTATATAATTCAACATATTTCGACATAATCATTGATTTTTATTGAAATAAGAACAGATATATGATAAGATAATTTTGAAGAAACAAAATAATCAACAAAAAAGCGGTGATACTATGAATCGTGAAAAATTATTATATTTTACAATCATTGTGATAGCTGTAGTTATATGTTCAATAGGATACTCAAATTATCTTGAGAAAAGTTCTTCAATGAATAATAAAAATATAAAAACCGAAAGTATTTCCGAAGAAAAACAAGAACAAGAGATCCATGCAGGAAAGAAAAAGCAGGCGGAAACCGTTACGGTATATATCGTCGGAGAGGTAAACGAACCCGACATATATACGCTGCCGAAAGGATGCCGTGTTGCAGATGTTCTGAAAGCCGCAGGCGGTGCAACCGATAATGCAGATATATCAAAGATAAATCTTGCACGGATATTAAATGATGAAGATAAAATAGATGTTCCGTCTTTTGATGATAATATAGCAGCAGAAGAAAAAGATGATAATAAAAGTGATGATGTAAAAATCGTCAATATCAATACCGCAAGCAAAGACGAGCTGAAAATGATACCGTATATCGGAGATGTTACGGCTGATAAAATAATATATTACAGAGAAAAACACGGAGGATTCAAGCAGAAAGCAGAGCTTAAAAATGTGCCGAGAATAGGCGATAAACTTTATAACGAAATAGAAAAATACATATGTATAAATTAAACAGTCTATAAAAAAATTATTTTTAATAAACCAAAAAATAGCGGAAAACGCAGTTTTCCGCTATTTTTGTTATTACGCAAGTCCGAGATCAAACAAAGAAAGCTGATTCGTTTCCGGAAGTCCTTCAAAAACTCCCGCCTCTTTCATAAGCTCTATTACCGTCTTACTCACCTTTGTCCTGTCCTTGAAATCCTCTATTGTCCTGAATTCTCCGTCTTCCCTTGCATCTACTATATTATCCGCAGCATTTCCTCCAAGCCCCTGAAATGAACTTAACGGCGGCAGTAATCCAACATCTGTTATCTGAAATTTATTTGCGTGAGATCTGTAAAGATCTATCTTTACAAATTTGAAACCTCTCGCATACATCTCATTCACAAGTTCCATAGTCGTATAAAGGTCTTTTTCCTTTGTGGTTATATCATTGCCTTTCTGCTCTATCGCATTCATTTCAGCCTTTAAAACATCTCTTCCGAAACACATTTTGCCGTAATCGAAATTATCTATCCTCACCGAAAATGTCGCTGCATAGAAAGCATAAGGAAAATGCACCTTAAAATATCCTATCCTGAATGAATTTGTAACATAAGCCACCGCATGCCCCTTAGGGAACATATATTTTATCTTTTTGCACGAATCTATATACCATTCCGGAACATTCTTCTCCCGCATTGCAGCCTCAAATTCTTCCGTCAGACCTTTTCCCTTTCTTACCGATTCCATTATTGTAAATGCAAGTTTATTCTCAACGCCTTTTATTATAAGATATACCATTATATCATCTCTTGTCGGTATAACTTCTTTAAGAGTTGCGATGCCTGCCCTTATAAGTTCCTGTGCATTTCCCGTCCATACATCAGTACCGTGAGAAAGGCCCGATATTCTTACAAGTTCGGAAAATGTTGCGGGTTTTGTATCCATAAGCATCTGTCTTGTAAAGCTTGTACCGAATTCAGGCACACCGAAAGTTCCGGTCTTGCAGTTTATATCTTCCTCTGTAACACCAAGTGCCTTAGGAGTAGTAAACAGCGACATCGTAGCCTCATCATCGAGTGGAACATCCAGTGGGTCGAATCCCGTCATATCCTTGAACATTCTTATTATCGTCGGCACATCATGACCGAGCATATCGAGTTTGAGCAGACGCCCGCTTATCGAATGATAATCAAAATGTGTCGTTATTATATCCGAATCCGTTTTATCCGCAGGATGCTGTATAGGACAGAATTTATATATACTTGTATAATCCGGTACGACCATAAGCCCGCCGGGGTGCTGACCCGTAGTTCTTTTTATGCCTACACAGCCGTTCTTAAGCCTTGTTATCTCCGCTTTTCTTGCAGGAATATTTCTCTCTTCAAGATATTTTTTTGCAAATCCGAATGCTGTTTTTTCGGCAAGAGTACCTATAGTTCCCGCCTTGAACACATTTCCCTCACCAAAGAGAGTTTCACAGTATTTATGAGCCTGCTGCTGATATTCTCCCGAGAAATTAAGATCTATATCAGGCTCCTTATCACCGTTGAACCCAAGAAATGTTTCAAAAGGTATATCATGCCCGTCTTTTTTGAGTTTCTCACCGCATACCGGACACATCTTATCAGGCAGGTCACAGCCGGAGTTACCTGCATTTGCTTTAACTTCCGGCGAATCGAAGTCCGAATACTTGCACTTAGGACATACATAATGAGGTGCCAGCGGATTTACCTCCGTTATACCTGCCATCGTAGCTGCAAAAGACGAACCCA
>JAFUUG010000220.1 GCA_017483905.1 Bacillota bacterium | reverse complement strand
GCTGAACCTCTTGCTCCCTCTCCGACTGTTCGGAGGGGATTTTTTTGCATAATTTTTCTTAATTTATCGAAAAAGTTTTGACTAATTATAAAAAGATGATATAATATAATAGTAATTAAAGGAGTTGATAATAACATGAGTGATAATAAAAACTGTCCCCCATGCCCCAAGGGAGGAAAGGGCATCGGCGGACAAGCGGTAATAGAAGGAGTTATGATGAGAGGCAAATCTCTCTATGCCCTTGCTGTAAGAAATGTTTCCACAAAGGAGATAACCGTTGACAAAACTTTCTTTGAAGATAAATCAGAAAAATACAAGTTCCTCAAACTTCCCATCTTCCGTGGAGTAAAATCATTTGTAGACAGTCTTGTAATGGGTATGAAAGTAATAACCCGCTCCGCCGAATTATCGGGAATGGACAGCCTTGAAGACGGTGAAAGTGAAGAAGAGCCTTCAAAATTTGAAAAATGGCTCACCGATAAGTGCGGTGATAAATTATCGGAATATATAATCTATTTCAGCGTAACAATATCTATAGTTATATCTATTGCGCTTTTCATGGTACTTCCTACTCTCATAAGCGGCTTTGTAAATGAACATCTGCAATGGAATGCCCGTGCAATAGGTGTTCTTGAGGGTCTTACCAGACTTGCTATCTTCCTTACCTATATAATAATAACAGCGCAGCTTAAAGATGTGAAGCGTGTTTTCATGTATCACGGAGCAGAGCATAAAACAATAAACTGCTTTGAAAGCAATGATGAACTTACGGTCGAAAATGTAAAAAAACACACAAGACTTCATAAACGCTGCGGAACAAGTTTCCTTATCCTTGTAATGCTTGTCAGTATGTTCGTGTTTTTCTTTGTAAATACCGATCAAATTGCTCTGAGGATATTATCGAGAGTGATTCTTGTTCCTCTTATCGCAGGTATATCTTATGAAATAATAAAATGGGCAGGCAGAAACGACAATCTTCTTGTAAATATCGTATCTGCACCGGGTCTTGCCTTACAGCTCATAACCACAAGTGAACCCGATGATTCAATGATAGAGGTAGCAATAGAATCTCTTAAAGCAGTCCTTGAAGAAGAACCCGAAGACGGCAGCAAACCGGATAAAGAAAAATCAAATAAAGATAAATCCGATAAAAAAGAAACCATTGAAAGCTCCGAAAAGGAGTCCGATAATAAATGACTGTATCAGAAGCGGTAAAAAAATATTCGGCTGTCTTTTCTTCCCTCGGCATTGAAACGGCACTTCTTGACAGCCGCCTTATAATAATGAAAGCAACAGGCTTTGACAAAGTAAAGATGTTTACCGAAAGCAGCCATATATTGACCGAAGCCGAACTTATAACAGCCGGGGAGCTTTTTTTACGCCGGAAAAATTTTGAACCTATGCAGTATATTTTCGGCAAATGTGAATTTATGGGTCTTGATTTTTCTCTTAACAGCGATACCCTCATTCCCCGTGCCGATACGGAAATACTTGTGGAAACGGTGCTTGATAAAATGAAAAACAGACTTCCTCAGAGTAAAAAACTTCTTGACATCGGCACAGGTTCGGGAGCTATCCTCATATCATTGCTTAAATACGATAATGAAGCCTGCGGCAGCGGTATAGACATTTCCGAAAATGCACTCTCCGCCGCAAAAAAAAATGCCGATATAAATACAGTTTCAGACCGCTGCGATTTTTTCATAAGCGATCTCTTTGAAAATGTAAACGAACATTACGATATAATAATATCAAATCCGCCGTATATAGAAACCGATGTAATATCCTCTCTTTCCCCGCAGGTAAAGGACTACGAGCCGAGGAGAGCGCTTGACGGCGGAAAGGACGGTCTTGATTTTTACAGAAAGATAATATCAAAGGCAAGCTGCTGTCTGAATAAAGACGGCATGATATTTTTTGAGATAGGCTTTTCTCAGGCACAAGCCGTAAAAGAGCTTCTATCCGCCAATCATTTCAAAAATATCCGCATAGTAAAAGACCTCGCAGACCTTGACAGAGTCGTATATGCTTCTCTATAGCTCTATAATACGAAAGGAAATCCAAAATGTTTGCAAAACTTGACGAACTTGAAAAGAAATATGCCGATTTGTCCGATAAGATAAACGACCCGGACATAATAGCCGATAATCAGCTATGGCGTAAACTCATGAAAGAACACAGCGACATAACACCGATCATCGAAAATTATAAAAAATATAAGGAAATAAAAAATTCTAT
>JAFUUG010000219.1 GCA_017483905.1 Bacillota bacterium | reverse complement strand
TATTTTATTACGGAAATATTTTTGATGAAATAAAATATTATTTTGTCCTTATTGAAGATTTATTCGATCTCATCTAATTCTTTGAGTATACTAACAAAATAGATTTTTTCATTGCTTTCTTTTATTGATTTTTTGGAAGCCAACAAATTTCTTGAATCGTCAAAGTGGTTCCAATCATAAGCAATATCATCTAAAAATTTTTGAAAATTTGCTGATTTGATTTTTTCATTGATGAAGATTTCAACTTCATATAATGATTCTATTTTCCAGTATTTTTTATTTTTATCAAGAATAATATTGCTTGCATTTATTATACTCAACTTATTATATGCAATTTCTTTAGCTTCTTCGGGATCATCGGTTTCAATAAAAAAATGAAAAAACATATCAGCACCTCCTTATTGAATTTTCGACTCTTTTAAAGGCTGATAATAAATCTTTTTTTACCGGATCATTATCATCAAAACATTCTTTATACATATCATAGAATATTAAAACTTTTGTGTAGAATAAATTAAGGATAGTATCATCGGTTGTTTTCATAATAAGTATATTGTCAAAATATAAATATGTAAAATATCGTTTTCGTTCTAATATGATCATTACAGAAGAGTCGGCTCCGACTATTTTTGCATATTTTCTCTTTTTTATAACAAAATCCGATATTTCAAAAAGCAAATCACAAATCGTAAGGAAGATTATTACCGGTTTTTCTGAATTATCGGCAAGCATACAATTATTTGCTCGATCATAAAAGGAAATATGACCTAATTCGTATCCGGATAATTTGTTATTGTCGGGTGAAATTAATGTAAAATATAGATCTATCACTGTTTCAGACTCCTTGAATCGTTTAATATAAGAGTGTTTATGTTTCCTGACAGGAAAGCATGCAGGCAAGACTATAAAACAACAGCTTATCAAGGGTAAAGTCAGGACTGAGGAAGCATTTCCGCTTCTTTCATCTTTGACAGGAAACTTTCTTCTGAAATATTTAATTCTTCTGCTGCATTTGAGGGGTTAAGTATACCTTTCTTTACAAGGGAAATTAAAGTAAATAGCTTACCTTCAAGTTTGCCTTCGAGTTTGCCTTCAAGTTTGCCTTCAAGTTTGCCTTTTGAAAGTGCATCTGCGTATATCTCGTTTTCGTATAAGTTTAACATAGCATATTCCTCCTTCATAGATTCTGAATTTCTTATAAATTTTACACGTTCACTGATTTTATTTATAAGGTCTGAATTTTCGGGGACATTTCTTTCCTGTGTGTCTTTTATATATGTGAAAAGGTCTTTTAATTCTTTGGGGATATCATCTTTATTGTATGTCATATTGAAAAAATAATGATAGTCTCCTGTATCATATTTAACATAGATACCTTTATCTGTCTTGCATACATATTTTGCCTTATATTTGTAGGAATCGACTTCAAAGGGTTTGAAATCGCACATAAATATGGTATGCGTATCTTTTTTATCCTTATAATGCTGCCCTTTTTCAAGGGAATTTATTATCATGTGTGCGGAATATAAACTTGCTCTTTTGTCAAGAGGATCATTGTCTCTCAATATTCTTTCCATTTCCATGTCTACGAGTTTATTGCTGTTTCCAAGCTTTACATCATATCGTACACCTTTTTTGGTGTATTTGATCTCGCTTACTTTTTCGTATGATATGGAAGCCTTATTGGGTACGGTTACTTTTTCGCCTAATAACAAGGTTGCGGTTTCTTCAAATATATCAGCTTGCGAAAATGTCTTTACAAACATAAAATTGTTTGTAAGATTAAGATTTTCAAGTGGATTATCAGACAATATATGCACCTCCCGAGATAAGATGAATTACAGAGCGGATACTCTCTTTCTAACTTTATTTTATTACGAAAATGAACGGGTGTCAAGGTTTTTACTTTATATGATGCAAAATAACCGCTATCACTCTAAATGACAGCGGTTATTTTATACTTAAAATCTAAGAAACACCGTTTTAATTGGGAAATGGTGAACCTTTTATTCACCGACGAAAACTATTTTATCAGTTTTTTGGTTATCAAAGAAACCCGAATATTCAAGTTCTATATCTGATAATGCTGCATCCTGCGGAACTTCATATATGACCGAACCACTCGTTTCTCTGCCGCCGGAAATTCGATCATAGCTAAGACGAGGAATATCGCTGCTATCAACATAGCTTGATTCACATTTTGCATTATTGGAATAACATTCAAATCCGCCTATTGTTGTATCAGTATCAGAAATATTTTTAAATGTAAAGTCGAATTTTACATATTTCTTTCCGTCGGCAGGTTTAGAAAAAGAATTTGACTGTATATATTCCGAACAGCTTAAAAAGTAGATATCAAAATGATCATCATTTACTTTGTCACCGGGTTTTGCTGTTATTGTTTGTGGTGTTTCTTCAATTGTTTTCTCGTTTGCTCCGCTTGCGACACCACTTTCAACGGTTGCTGTTGGGGCACTGCTTGAATTTGAATCGGAACCGGAACTTGCGGCAGTTGAGATAACTGCAATAACTATAAAAAAAATTATGATACCGAAACCACAGCCTAAAGCAAAACCAAACCCATTTTTCATAATATTGTCCTCCTACTGTAATAAAAATTACATATACTTATTATTCCGAAAATAATTTCAATAATGATATCACAAATATCAAAAGTGCCGTTTATAATATGCCACAACTGCAAAATCTCGATAAGCACGATAGTTATAATACCATATATCAAAACTGTAAGCGGAAATTTCTCAAACCCGAAAAATACCAACATAAGACTATAGAAAAAAGAATATGCCCACATTGCATCAGCGAAATAAAACCTAAAAAAATATGTCAAGAAATTATCCGGTAGTTTTAAGTATATTTCCAAAGGAACATAGCCGCTGATTTTTGGAAAAGAATTTCTGCTAAAAATCAAATAACAAAGCAGACCCAAAATCAAAGGAATAGTTATATTAATAACAGAAACAAAAATATATGTATTATTATTTTTTTTAAAGTCGTATCACTCTTAATAATTCATTTTTTAATAAGCTATATATCTGTACTTTTATTATATAGAAAATATATTATACAGAGGATTTTTAAATTTAAAATTCTTTTCGTGATTTTATATTTATCATTTTTGCAATTTTTAAGATTTTGTGATAAAATATAAAATTAAGTATATTTTCTATAATCGGGCTTGTAAGTGTCCACTTATATAGTAAATTATACTCATTATTCTGCGAATTGTCAATTAAATTATCTCATTTTTATGAGTTTTAGCGTTTTGACTAATTATTTGAAATTATGAGGTGGATTTTTGTGAATTTTTACGAAAGGCTGCGATTGCTCTGCAAAGAAAAAGGTACATCATTATCACATATGCTTAATGTGCTTGGTTTAAGCACAGGCAGTAC
Source organism: Bacillota bacterium (assembly GCA_017483905.1). Lineage (GTDB taxonomy): Bacteria > Bacillota > Clostridia > Lachnospirales > CAG-274 > RGIG4831. The sequence goes on along the minus strand of JAFUUG010000219.1, from coordinate 4,804 downwards.
AGGTAATTGGAAAAAAGGGCAATTGCCTAAAGGCGATATTCTTGTAATGATAGCAGACTATCTTGAAACATCTGTTGATTATATTATTTTTGGGGAATATCGTAATGACTTATCCGATGATGAAAAGAAAGTTTTGGAATTGTACCGTTTATCACCTGAAAGGGCAAAATATAAAATACTATGTGATATCGAAAAAATTGTAAATGAAGAAATAGAAAAATTAGCTAAAGAAAAAGAAAATGCTTGAAAATAATAAAAAAAGGACTATGAAAATATCAAATTTTTCCATAGTCCTTATTGCCTTTTGTGCTGAAGAAATTAGTTAGCAGTTACCTAACTATTACAAGACCGTTTTCGTCTTTATCGAGGGTTATATTATCGCCCATTGAAACTTTGTCGGCAATTATCATTCTGCCGATAAGTGTTTCGACTTTACTCTGGATAAAGCGTTTGAGAGGTCTTGCTCCGTAAATAGGGTCATAGCCGCTATCTACGATAAATTCAATGGCTTTATCGGTTATATCGAGGGTTATCTGCTTATCTTCAAGACGCTTATTGAGGTCTTTCATCATAAGCTTGACTATCTGCGATATCTCGCCTTTGGCAAGAGGTTTATAGAATACCGTTTCATCAAGTCTGTTGAGAAACTCCGGTCTGAATTTTGTCTTTAAGAGTGCGGTAACTTCTTCTTTTGCCGATTCGCTTATCTCGTTATCTTCGGTTATGCCGTCCAAAATTGCAGGAGAGCCGAGATTTGAGGTGAGTATTATTATCGTGTTCTTGAAATCGACTGTTCTGCCCTGTGAATCGGTTATGCGTCCATCATCGAGAACTTGCAGAAGAATATTGAATACGTCGGGGTGTGCTTTCTCTATCTCATCGAAAAGTACAACGGAATAAGGTTTTCTCCTGACTGCTTCGGTGAGCTGTCCGCCCTCGTCATATCCCACATATCCCGGAGGCGCTCCGATAAGGCGTCTGACGATTAATTTCTCCATATATTCGCTCATATCTATCCTTATCATACTGCGTTCGTCATCAAAGAGTGCTTCGGCAAGTGCCTTTGCAAGCTCTGTTTTGCCCACACCCGTAGGACCTAAGAAAAGGAATGAACCGATAGGTCTGTCGGGATCCTGTATGCCTGCTCTTGAACGGATTATTGCTTCCGTGACTTTTTCAACTGCCTCATTCTGACCGATTACTCTTTCATGAAGTATTTTATCAAGGTCGAGGATCTTACGTTTTTCGCCCTCCATAAGTTTTGCAACCGGTATTCCGGTCCATCTTCCGACTATCTTTGCTATTTCTTCTTCGGTTACTTTATCACGAAGAAGTTTGTTTTCTTTATTTTGGCTGCCCTCCGATGATTCCGCTTCTTCAAGCTCTTTTTGAAGTTTAGGCAAAACTCCGTATTGCAGCTTTGCGGCTGTTTCGTAGTCGGCTTTTCGCTGTGCGTTTTCGATTTGGGTATTGGTGTCTTCTATTTGCTTTCTTATTTCCTGTAATCTGCCGATACCGCTTTTTTCATTTTCCCATCTTGCTTTGAGCGTCTTGAACTGGTCACGAAGCTCGGCAAGCTCTTTTTTGACTTCTTCAAGGTGTTCTTGTGAGAGTTTGTCTGTTTCTTTTTTGAGTGCTGTTTCTTCTATTTCAAGCTGCATTATCTTTCTTGATATTTCATCAAGTTCGGTAGGCATTGAATTCATTTCTGTCCTTATTGTCGCACAGGCTTCATCAACAAGGTCGATAGCCTTATCGGGAAGAAAACGGTCGGAGATATATCTGTTTGAGAGAGTAGCTGCGGCTATGAGTGCCTGATCGTGTATCTTTACGCCGTGGAATACATCATAGCGTTCTATAAGTCCTCTTAAAATGGAGATAGTATCTTCGACTGTAGGTTCATCTACCATTACAGGCTGGAAACGTCTTTCAAGGGCGGCATCTTTTTCGATATACTGACGGTATTCGTTAAGTGTAGTAGCACCGATACAATGGAGTTCGCCCCTTGCAAGCATAGGCTTGAGGAGATTGCCCGCATCCATTGCTCCGCTTGTTTTGCCTGCTCCGACTATTGTATGGAGTTCGTCTATAAAGAGGATTATTTTTCCCTCGCTCTTTTGTATCTCCTGCAAAACGGCTTTAAGCCTTTCTTCAAATTCGCCCTGATATTTTGCACCTGCGATGAGAGCACCCATATCAAGGGAAAATACTCGTCTGTCCTTCAGGTTTTCAGGTACATCGCCTCTGACGATCCTTATTGCAAGTCCCTCAACTATTGCCGTTTTGCCGACACCCGGTTCACCGATCAGGACGGGATTGTTTTTGGTTTTTCTTGATAATATCCTTATGACGTTTCTTATCTCGCTGTCTCTTCCGATAACAGGGTCGAGTTTTCCTCTCTGTGCCATTTCCACAAGATCCTGACCGTATTTTTTGAGTACATCATAGGTGCTTTCGGGATTATCGGTGGTTACTCTTGCATTTCCTCGGATATCTTTCAATGCGGCTAAAAATCTTTCTTTGTCTATACCGTATTTTTTGAAAAGTTCTTTCAGTTTGTATTCTGCCTTTTTCATTATGCCGTAAAAAATATGTTCGGTGGAAATGTATTCATCGCCCATTTTCTTTGCAAGTTTTTCGGCGGAAACGAGAGCTTCATCGACTTCTCTTGAAATATATACTTTATTTGGTTCTCTTCCCGAACCGCTGACTGAGGGAAGTGAATCGGTTATTCTTTTTACTTCCGAGAGAAAACCGTTTTTGTCTGCACCCATTTTTTCTATGAGTTCTCCGCATACACCATCTGACTGGGATATGAGGGCATAGAGAAGATGCGACTGCTCTATCTGATTATTTTGCTTTTCTATTGCAAGTGATTGTGCGGCTTCGATAGCTTCCATTGATCTTTTTGTAAAATTCTGACTGTTCATAGTATACCCTCCTTATATTGATACTTATATCAGTGTTTTATTTAATCTTTTTTTATATTCTTCCTCTATTATATTTGAAATATCGGAAGTCATAATTTCTTTATTTCCCGAATATGAAAAATAAAGCTTCATTATGCGATCGAAATCACGGATATATTTTGCTATATCTCTGCCTATTGTTTCTTCATTCTCACTCTCTTTGAGAAGAAGCAGCTCTCTTGAATACCTTCCGGGAGAGATGCTGTAATTGATATCAAGGGGAAGTGCATCGGAAAGATATTTTTTTTCAAGAGATACCCACAGGCTTATAAATTCCGAAAATTTTGATAAAAGCATTTCATTCTGCGTTCTCAAGGTGAGTTTCATTTCGCCTATTATTCCGACTTTCTTGCCGTTTAATGCTACGGAATATTTTACGCTTGGATTGTATTTGTATTTGAAAGCACTTTTAAGCATGATAGAGGAATCACCCTGAGAGGAGAGAAGCTGAAATACTTTTTCAAGATCGTTATTCAAGATATTTTCCTTTATGTTTTTAAGTATAACAGATGCTCGCTTTTCGGGAGTTATATATGAAACTCTCTCTGCAAGGATCTGATTGATAAGGTTTGAACGATTTGTACCCATCTGATAAGCCATATCGTCTATAGCCGATACAACATCATCAGAGAGGACTATACTATATACACTCTTGGTCATTTATCTCACCTCAATATAAATTATAACACGGTTTAATAATTTGTCAAGAGATTTATATATATTTTTTTGCAAAATATTTTTTTTGAAATGCAAGAATCTTGTAATGTAGTTGAGCATAATAAACAAAAATCGACATATAAATTTGTGCATTATGCTATATAAAGTAAATAATTTTTTCAAGTCCTTGTACTTTTTCAAAAAAAGTATTATTATATTATTAAGTGACTCTTGTTTTTTCATACAATAATATTGTAGGCAAGAGATACAAACAGACATAAAAAAGGAGGTTACATCTTATGAAATTTCAAACTTTCAAAAGAGGCATTCATCCGCCCGATGGCAAAGAGATAACAAACAAAAAGCCTATCGAGATAATAATGCCCGAAGAAGGAATGAAAATGGTCTATCCTATGAGCCAGCATATCGGTGCACCATGTGAGCCGATAGTTGCAAAGGGTGACCGAGTACTGCTTGGACAGAAAATAGCCGAAAGTTCGGCATTTGTTTCGTCACCGATACACGCTTCCGTATCGGGTACTGTTACGGATATAAAGCCCGTAATGACACTCGGAGGAACGATGTGCAAAGCAGTCATAATAGAAAATGACGGAAAATATGAAGAAGATCCGTCGCTTGGAAAAGATACCGATTATGAAAATTTTACAAGGGAGCAGATACTTGAAAAGGTAAAGAATGCCGGTATCGTCGGTCTTGGCGGTGCGGGATTCCCTACACATATCAAGCTTAATCCGCCGCCTGATAAAAAAATAGATTCCATAATCGTAAATGCCGCAGAATGTGAGCCTTATCTTACTACCGACCACAGAGTTATGCTTGAAAAGACAGACAGACTGGTAATGGGGCTTAAAATAATGCTCAAACTGCATCCGCAGGCAAAAGGTTATATAGCGATAGAAATAAATAAGCCCGATGCGATAGAGGCTCTCCAAAAAGCAACCGAAAAGGAAAGAAACATAAGCGTAGTACAGCTTATGACAAAATATCCGCAAGGCTCTGAAAAACAGATGATATATGCCGTAACAGAAAGAGAAGTTCCTTCGGGAAAGCTTCCTGCCGACGTCGGCTGTATCGTGGATAATGTCGATACGGTGCTTGCGATAGAAAGAGCTGTCGTGAAAGACAGACCACTTATGAGAAGAATAGTTACACTTTCC
>JAFUUG010000218.1 GCA_017483905.1 Bacillota bacterium | reverse complement strand
TGTAATTCTATTTCAAGTATGAAATTTTTTAACTCAGAGAGTTTCTCTTCAACATTGCTTTTCTGCGTTCAGTAGTAATTTCCGCAAAAACAGGCATATTCAAGAAGATCTCCGTTTTCTGCCATTTTTTTAAATTCGTCTTCCGATTTGAAGAAATAATGGATACCCTCTTTTTCACCCTCTCTCGGTTTTCTTGTAGTTGCCGATATTGAAAGAGCAAAACTGTTATCCTTTACAAGTTCACTTACAACTGTTCCCTTTCCCGCTCCGGAAGGACCGGATACTATCAGGAGAAGTCCTTTGTTGTTCATCAGCGTATCTCTCCTTTTCATTCTTCATCTGTGTCTTCTGATATTATATTATCCTTTATTTCTATTCTGTTTGCAATAGTTTCGGGCTGGAGTGCGGATAATATTATATGTTCGCTGTCTGTGATTATCACTGCTCTCGTTCTTCTGCCGCAAGTGGCATCGACGGAATTTCCGTTATCCTTTGCTTCCTGTATCAGTCTTTTGATTGGGGCTGATTCGGGACTTACGATAGCTATTATCCTGTTAGCCGAAACAACATTGCCAAATCCTATATTTATTAGTTTTATTGATGACATGGTTTCCTCTTTTTTATTCGATATTCTGTATTTGTTCTCTGATCTTTTCTATTTCACTCTTTAATGACACGATGACGTTTGTGATGTCAAGATCATTACTCTTTGAACCAATAGTATTTACTTCACGATTCATTTCCTGAACGAGAAAATCAAGTTTTCTTCCGACAGGTACTGTTTCGTTTATTATGCTCCTTAACTGAGAAATATGAGAATAAAGCCGTGTGAGTTCCTCATCTATGCAGGCTTTATCGGCGAAGATCATAGCTTCTGTGATTATCCTGCTTTCATCTATCTCGGTGTTTTCAAGAAGTTCGGCAAGTTTCTCGGTAAGACGCTGTCTGTATTCCTGTGCTACCATTGGGGCTCGTTCTTTTACCTTGTTTACCATTTCTTCTATTATGAGGCTCTTTTTGTAAATATCATCTTTAAGAGCCGCACCTTCTTTTTCTCTCATTGCTATGAACATTTTAAGGGCTTCTTTGCAGGCATGAGTCAATGTTTCTGCTATATGCTGCTTTTCCTCTTCGCTTTCTGTAGCCTTTTCGACACTTATTATGTCGGGAAATCTTGAAAGGAGATTAAGAGTTATATTATCATTAAGGGAAAATCTTTCTTTCATGGCTGTGAGCGTCTGATAATATCCGTCGGCGAGAACTTCGTTAAAATCTATTTTTATGTCTTTTTTTGAATAAGTTTCAAAATAAACGTATACGTCTGTCTTTCCTCTGAATATTTCCTTTGAAAGCAGTTTTTTGACCATATCTTCGTATACTGCGAGCGTTCTCGGTAATTTGATCGTCATGTCGTTATATCTGTGATTAACGGATTTTATCTCGACGATAAATTTTCTGTCATATTGAATATATTCTCCTCTTCCGTAACCTGTCATACTTTTCATTTTAAGATATTCCTCCGTGTTTTCGGATTTTAAAGTCTACATACTCTTTTTATAATAGCACATTTTTAACGCTGTTGCAAGTTTTAAATAAAAAACAGTGTAAAGTTTTTAAAAAATTTGCTTTACACTGTTTGCCTTTTATCTTTTCTTTTGAAGGTGTGTTTTGTTTTTGTTCCCTCCGAGAACGACTTCAAGAAGTATAGGTGTAAGGAGCGTCGTTACGATAACGACTATGACGATAGGAGGGAAGAGATCGCTCTTTATAAGTCCCACCTGCGAGCCTTTCTGTGCGACAATAAGGGCTACTTCGCCTCTTGATACCATTCCGATGCCGATGCTGAGAGCTTCTTTATTATCGAATTTACAGAGCTTTGCACCAAGTCCGCAGCCAAGTATTTTCGTGAGGATGGCGACTGCAAGAAGGGCAAGCGTGAATATGAGCATACTTGCGGTAACGCCCTCGATATTTGTCTTGATGCCGATACTTGCAAAAAATATAGGAGAGAAGAAAAGATATGAAAGTATCGTAAGTCTGTTTCCTATGTATTCTTTTATACCCATATTGCATAATATTATTCCCGCAAAGTATGCGCCTGTGATGTCGGCAATCCCGAAATATTTTTCGGATACATACGAGAGGATAAGGCAAAAAACGAGAGCATATATGGATGCTCTTCTCTTATGATCCTGCCTTTCAATATTTGGGGCAAAATAGCGTTTTACAATAGCTACCGCTGCGACAAAGACGAAGAAAGCAACTATTTTTATAACGACATAAAGCGGATTTACATTGCTTGCCGTCATTCCCGAAACGATGGTCAGCACGATTATACCGATTATATCATCAAGTATTGCCGCACCGAGTATTGCTGTACCCATTCTTCCTTTGAGTTTTCCCATTTCCCTGAGAGTTTCAACTGTGATGCTTACAGATGTTGCTGTAAGGACTGTGCCGATGAATACGGCTTTTAACATTTCAACATGGTCATATACATTTATGTCAAAATAAAAAGCGTACAGCAATGCACCGAAAACAAGGGGGAAGATGACTCCGATTATGGCTATTACAAATGATGCAAGACCTGTCTTCTTGAGTTCTTCAATGTCTGTTTCAAGACCTGCAAGAAACATAAGGACTATAACTCCTATCTCGGCACTTTTGACTACAAAGTCTGTTTCATTTACCCAACCGAGAACGGACGGACCGAGAACAAGACCTGCAATAAGTGCACCGACTACCTGCGGCATATTGACTTTCTGTGATATAAGTCCGAAAGCTTTCGTTGAGAGAAGTATCAAAGCAATAATAAGTAAAAATTCAAAGGATTCCATTATATCCACCTCACCTGAATCGGGTATAGCCAAAGTTATGCCCGAAAGATCCCATACAACTGCGAAAATGCCGATTATGAAAATCCCGATCCAAAGAAAAGAGAATGCACGGATTTTATGTTAGGGCTGATTATACGAGTTTTCGATATTGGTTTTATACTAAATAAATCAGTAATAGTATTATGTTTTTGCACATAATATTATACCGAATGCAGAAAGGTTTGCAAATCGGTATACTTTGTATTTTACGCTTTTATTTATGTAATGTCAATAATTTTCTTGAAGATTTTGCAAATTTGTTTTTGCAAAATATTTGATCTAATCCGCATTTTCGGTTTTCTGTCGGGAACTGAGGGAAGCTATAGCCTCTTCGATAATCTTTATTGTTTCGTCATTGCCGAAAACGTAATTTGAATCCGGAAGAGCATTCATAAATTTATAGAACGATTCATATATCGTTTTTTCAAAGATTGTATAGTATTTCAGATCCGATTTTTTTGAATTCCACATTGTAAACTGGACAAAACCGTTGCTCTGATACATTGAAACGCAATCGGATATAAGAAGATTTGCCGGGTTCAGTACTCTGAATGTGTGTTTTCCGCTTTTTGCACATTTCAGAAGATTATTGAGGATAAAAAGTCTTTCCTCAACTGTTAAGGCACGGGCATACTCTGACGGATATTCGGCGATCATTCCCGTATTTGCAAAATTCAAAAGGGCATCTTTATTGAATACCTGTATGCTTTGTTTAAAGCTTTTGAGCTGATTTAAACGGAGCATGAGAACATCGAATACCTCTTTTCTGAAAGGTGCATCTTCGGGTATTACAGAGTCTACAAGTTCGGGAGTGAAATGGAGCGACATACAAGGTTCATATTCAAGAGAGCAGAATATATCATTGAAATTACTCTGATTTCTGACTATTTCCGATACGATGCTGAATATATTTGAATTTATATCCATAAGCTTGGTATAATTGACTATCCGACCTTCACATCTTGCACGAATGTTTTTAACGGTCTCGGGGTGGGAATGGAGAAGTATTTCGTCTTGCGAGGCATTTATGAATATTATGTAATTGCTTAAAGCTATGAAATACGGATAAGGTATAAGATAATTATTATTTATTGTTGCATCTGTATTTGTATAATAAAATTCATAGCTTTGTGAAGAATCCGAGAGTGCTACGGGAAGAATATTTTTTAACGTTTTCAGATTATATGCCGTTTTTTTAGAGTCATTTATAAAGTCGATGAGCATGAATATTTTTGAGGAATGGTCATATTGCTTTATTACAGAATCTATGCAGGTATGCAGAAGTGAATTATCACTGTCAAAGCCGAGATATACATATATTTTGCTGTTATGATTTTTAAATTCATTTGCAAAAAGACGGTTTATAACAAGAGAGATGTCCGAGCCTTTATATACCTTATCCTCAAAAGACGGAGCAATGTCATTCATAACCGGCTGTTTAGATTTTATGCTGTCTGATAGGGTAAAATCGGAAAGCTGCTTGAACATATCAATTATGTATTTAAAAGACATATATTCATCGTATGAATAATAGGATCTTTTGAATTCGTCGATCAAAGTGTTCTTTTCACCGAGTGTTATGGGAAGCTGCTCAATTATGGCATAAAAGTGAACGGGCTGTATCTTTCGCTTATAATTAAATATCATGGAGAGCATACTCTGGCTGATACCTGTATTTTTTGAGATAGTATAATTTGATATTTTAAAATCGAAAAGTATTTTCTTTATCTTTTCGATAATAATTTCCATTTTTACATTTTCTTTTAGATTTATTTTTTCCATATGTTTGTTGATCCTTTTTTTAGTTTGGCAGTAAATGACAAAAGTACTTGTATTTTTAGTATTTACTTGCACCGACTATGCGGTGCAAAGACGGTAAATTATACCGGCGCACTCGTAAACGGAAATATTTTTAGTTTACGAGTATAAAAATATATATATAGCAAGTTTATCATAAGTATAAAAAAATAACAATAGTTCACAAAATTTAAAAAATATGTGAATTATTTGTAAAGCGGTATAATTCGGCAAAAAAACAAAAAATAAAAAAATCAATACTTAACGGTAAATTTACAAAAATATTTTTTTTCGTTAAGCATTGGCATATTCCGACTGATATGGTAGAATAATATTAAAAGAATGTTGCTTGATTATTTCAAAAAATACAAGGATAATGACATATCGTGGATTCTTTAAAGATTTTGTTTACACGCACTGTGAAAGTAAATTATCGGTAGGGGGATAAATTATAACATAATTAAGCGACAGTTCTTTCATATGACGTATCAATGCAAAAAAGCTATATCCTTTTGTCCGGGATATGGCTTTTTGCTTTTACAAAATATTAAAGAAGGTTGGAATTTTGCAGTTTGCGTATCTGTATATAGTGTTCGTAAATCAGATATTCGATATCATATTTGCTTTTTTGCAGGTCGTATTCTTTTTTCATAAGTTCTGTTTCCGTAATGCTGCCGATGTTAAATTTTACCTTTAATATGTCAAGTTCCTTTTCCTGCTGCTTGATCTCTTTGAGTTTTGAGCTGTAAGAGTTTTCGCTCGACATGACGCTGTTGTACTGTTCTGTCATTGATGTTTTCAGGTCGGTTTTGGCATCTGTGAGTTCTCTTGTACTCTGTGCGTATGTCGCTTCTTTTTGCTTTTTGGAAGTATTGCTTGTGTATGTATCAAGCTGATACTTTGTTATCTCCATTGTTTTTTCAATGTCCTTGATATTCTGATTCGTGCTTACGGCTCTGCTTATCTCGTAATCAAGGTCGTAATCTTCCAAAGGCTCATAGGAAATATCAAGGGAGAGAGAATATTTTTCACTGTCCTCTATACCGAGGATCTTATTTAACTGTGTATATGCCTTTTCTATTGCTTTCTTTTTATCAGACAGCTCGGAAAGGGAATTATTATAGCTTAAAACTGTACTGTCGTACTCCGATCTGCTTATTTTGCCTATCGCAGCTTTGACTTCGGTCACTTTCAGCTCTTTTTCTTTTATTGCGATGTCTTTTTCAAAAAGGTCAAGCTCATTTTCGGCTTTTATGATATCGGAAAATATTTCGATTATGTCAAGTTCGAGCTTTTCTTTCTCAATCTCATTATTTGCTGTATAAGTGGCAATATTTTTATATGCTTCCTTGAGTTTTACATTCAGATTTATTATATCCGCACTTTCGCTTGAAGCATTGAGCTGATTGATGGTAGTGGAAAGTCCGTCATCGGTTATGTCAATATTTTCGTTATTTTTCTTTATTGTGCGGCTGAAATCTATCGCCTTTTTTGTTGCTTCCTCAACTGTGAGGATATTTTCCTGTGTTTCCGGCGTTACTTCTGATTCAGCGGCAAATACAGAAGAGTCAAAGAGAAGAAGAGATGCTGTCATCAGTGCCGCAAATATATATTTTTTCATGTTTTCACTTCCTTTTATCTCATTTTTTATTCGTATCTGAGGGCTTCTATAGGATTGAGGTCTGCTGCTTTCTTTGCGGGATATACACCGAATATTATACCTATTGCGCAGGATATTGCAACAGCCAATATTACAGAATCAAAAGATACAACACAGCTTATATTTACTATGCTGCATATTATATAGCCGCCGCCCCAGCCAACGAGAACGCCTATTATACCGCCGATACCCGTTATTATCATAGCTTCTATTAAAAACTGGAGAAGAATATCCTTTTTCTTTGCACCGATGGATTTTCTGATGCCTATTTCTCTTGTTCGCTCGGTGACAGTGACAAGCATTATGTTCATTACACCTATGCCGCCGACTACAAGTGAGATAGCTGCTATACCGCTTATCATCATGGTCACGGTAGATAACACATCATTAAGGGCATCCATTTGTGCTGTTGCACTCTGGGCACTGTATTTTTCTTCTGTGTTATGCTTTTCGTTTAATTTATTTGTTATCGTTTCACAAAGAACATCACTGTTATCGGGGTCTTCGGCTACTATTGTTATGTTTGTGAGTACCTTCTGATTAAAAAGTCTGAATGCTGTCGTGATAGGGATAACTATTTTTTCGGGATATTCGTTTTCGTAAAGACTTTCGGTTTCTCTGTCGGCATTTTCGGTGATCCCAATCACAGTATATTTAAAACTTCCCTGCCATGTTTTTACGGATATTTTTTCGCCTATTATTTTTTCGTTGCTGTAGCCGAATATTTTTTCTGCGGTAGTATCATTTATGACGGCTACTTTACTTCCTTTTTCCACATCGCTGTCGGAAATATATCTGCCATAGAGAAGAGTCGGCATCATTATATCCTTATAAGATGGGTAAAATCCCGTAATTGACGCTGTATTT
>JAFUUG010000217.1 GCA_017483905.1 Bacillota bacterium | reverse complement strand
TTCCGCCCTCTTTATTATCCGTATAAACGCCCGTTACGCGCCATCGCCGAAACGATGGCACGCACTCGTGCAAATCGTCTTTTCGCTTTGTCTTTATCACCGATTGAATTAAATTTATTCACCCGATGAAAAAATAAAGCGAACCCCCTATCGAACAACAAAGTTCACAAATACAACGATTACACAATGTAATATTACACCTTTATCAATCAAAAATCAAGATATTTTTAAAATTTGTCAATTTCAACAATTTTTTAATTAAGTTTTTCAAACCAAATACCACAAAATAACAAATAATTCGTATTTTTTTAAATAACTTTCAAACAAATATTGCAAAAAAAAATTATGTATGTTATGATAGAAAGGTATGATAAAATACGAAATACGGTATAAAGCTGTCATCTTTCCTGATACCGTACATAATACCGTGTAAATATCAAATATTTATAAAGGAAGTGTATACAGTGCATCTTAATAAGAAAAGAATTATCGCAAATGCAATGACTGCCGGTATACTTGCATTGACAATGTGTGCGAATGTATTTGCGATGCAGACAAGCGAGAGGAGCATCGCAAAATTTACTAACGGCAAGCCTGTAACCGATTCCGATGGAACTCTTTCATCAAACGAGCTGTCATCAGACGGTGCAGTAATCAATATTGAGCCGGAAGTTTCGGAACTTTCCGCCGATAACGGTACGGAATTTAAAGTATTCATGAAACTGAGCAATATGAGTGATGCTTTCGTTGCATTTGCCTTTGCAAGAGCAGAAGAGTCTTATAATATGGACGGAACACCTGCATCAGGCAGTATTGCTGAACTACAGAGAGTTGAATACGGAAACATAGATGATTTTATCGTAGAAAACAAAACAAGCGAAACAACTATATTTCCCGATATAACAAATGCCGATCTTTTGAACGAAAAAAACGCAATAATAGAATATCCCGGCACTGAAACATTAAGAGCCGATAATGAAGCCGTATTTCTGACTTTTGTATACAAAAAAACAGGTAACGGTATATTTAAGCCCGTCATGAGAGATCTTAACGGCTCTCTCATGCTCAAAGCCGATTACAAATTTATTCCAACAGTTTACATTATTGAAAATACAATAAAACTTTCCGATGCAAACGGAAGCACCGAAAGCAGCGCAACAAACTCTCCATCCGCAAATACAAACAGCAGTACATCAAATAATAATACTTCCGGCAGTACATCAAATAACAATACTTCCGACAGTAACAATACATCAAATAATAACGAAAGTAATACTTCACCGGAAGAGAACAATTCCGAAAATAACAAAGAAAGCACTGTTGAGGAAACCACGGCGAGTACAACAGAAAACACAGCCAACACCGACGGAAGCTTATTCGATGATATATCCGCACGACCTTGGGCTGTAGATGCCATAAACGAACTTGCCGAAAAGGGTATAATAAACGGTGTCGGCGACAGAAGATTTGCTCCCGATAACAACAGCAAGAGAGCCGATTTCATCATAATTGCGGATAAAATACTCGGTCTTACGGGTTCATCAAGTGATAATTTTTCCGATGTAAGAGCAGACAAATATTACGCAAATTATGTCGGTCTTGCCAAGGAAGCAGGAATAGCATCAGGCTATTCGGATAATACATTTGCTCCGGAAAATACGATAACAAGACAGGATATGATGGTACTTGTCGGAAAAATGCTTGAATATAAGGGTATCAAAATAGAAGGTGATACAAGTGCCCTTGATAAATTCAGCGATGCAGGTGATATAAGCGAATATGCAAAGCCTTATGTGGCATTCCTTACTCAGCAGGGTATCGTAAGCGGAACAGGCGATAATATCGAGCCAAAAGCACTTATGACAAGAGCGCAGATGGCAGTCCTCATGAAAAACGTAAATGACAAAATGTAAATAATAAAATATAAATAATAAGACTATGGAGGTATAAGAAATGAAAAGAACATTGGCAATATTTGCAGCAACAATGATGATGAGTGCAACTTGTTTTGCACAAGGCATAAGCGTAAATCTCAACGGCGAAAATATAGAATTTACCAATCAGGAACCCGTTGTGGAAGAGGGCAGAACTCTCGTTCCTTTAAGAGGTGTATTTGATAAGATGGGCTATTCTATAGACTGGATCGCAGATACAAAGACAGCTCAGCTCAAAAAAGACGGTGTTGATATATCCGTAATGATCGGCGAAGACTGCATATATAAAAACGGTGAAGAAATAAAGATAGACGTTCCCGCAAAAATAATAAACGGCTCCACAATGATACCTCTTCGAGCTGTCGCAGATGCAGGCGGTGTCGAGATATTATGGGACGATACAACAAAAACTGTCGGTATCGTAGATATGCAGAATTATGAAATGGGATATATAGGCGGAAGTGTAAATGCAGCAGATGCAGATGAAGCCGCATTCATAAAAAATTATGAAGAAGTTACAAAAGAATACAATAAGATCGCCGAAAAATACCTTGCTCTCAATAACGAAATGCAAAGCGGCAATTTCGACATAGCTGCAAGACTTGACGAAGTAAAGACGATAAGCGGCGAAATGTACGAAATAAGCGAAAAGACAAAAACAGAAGTTGAAAAATTAGATGCTCCGGAAAAATTCAAAGAGCTCAAAGAAGCAACTGTTGAATATATGGATTCCATGCACGAGATAACAGGTCTTACAAAAGATTTTATCGAAGGAAATATCGACCCTTCCGATTATAAGACAAAACTTCAGTCTGCCGGCGTAAGAGGAATGCAGACAGAAGTAAGATATAAGGACGCATTAAAGAGCGTAACACAGTAAAACAAAATCGGCTATCCTCAAAAATGGATAGCCGATTTTTCGGAAAAATAAGGTTAGTCTTATTTATGAGGTGCAATCATGAATACAAACGTTGAAACAAGTACAGAATTATATACATATTCAAGTGAAATTTCTTCAAATTTAAATGGCATACCACAAGGAACAGTTTTAACTAATGATGCCGGTAATGGATGTTGCGTTTGTTTTATGGGAATTATAGTTGTTTTTTGGATTATAATTATTGTATTAAGGAAACATAAAAGAGAAATCAAGGATATTGACGAAAGTAAAAACAATAAACAAAACAACAGCATTACTACTCAGCTTAATAAAAACTATATGCTTTCTTCAAATCGTAATGTAACAACTAAAACAACCAATTATAATGAATCGGTTTATTACACGGAAACCCATATAAGCTATGATGAAATGATGTCAGACAAGGGAAAGTCAGGTGAATACAATATTTCCCGCGAACTTGAAAAGATAAACAGTTTCAAGAAGATAATGTTCAATACATATTTACCGACCGAAAACGATAGAACGACAGAAATCGACATCATTATGCTGCACAGTACAGGGGTATACATTATAGAAAGCAAAAATTATAAAGGTTGGATAATAGGCGATGAAGCACATGAAAATTGGCAGCAGACCATATGGAAAGGAAAAACACAGGGTAAGTATTTCTTTTATAACCCTATAAAACAAAACAGCAAACATATTTTATCTCTTGAGAAAGTTATCGGCAAAATACAAACGATTTCCCTTGTAGTATTTGGAGATGAGGCGACGATAAAAAAGGCAGAACACACAAATCCGAATTTATATGTCATAAACAAAAAAGATATGCTTAAAACCATAGAAAAAAGAATATATGAATCGCAGCAGGTATACGCCGAAAGCGAACTTGAAGAGATGTATCAAAAATTACGTCCATACAGCGGATATTGCGTACCTGAAGAAATAAAAGAAAAACATATAACAAACATGAAGACAAATAATTAAAAAACATATTTCATGCACTTCCACTCCCTGTCGGTGGAAGTGCATGGCATTTTGCTCAGTTGTAAGGTGCAATTTTGAATTTTTTTTATTCAAAATGTCATTTTATTCATTTGAGGGCGTATTCGCTTGACAAAAAATATCGTCTGTGGTATTATGATAAGGACGGTTTACGTCTTTTTTTTATGTAAAGTAAAAAGATTAAAGCAAAAGAGGTGGAAGTTTTGAGAACAAAAATTACCTTAGCTTGTACTGACTGCAAGCAGAGAAATTACAACACTATGAAGGATAAGAAAACTCATCCTGACAGAATGGAAACAAAAAAATACTGCAGATTCTGCGGAAAGCACACATTGCACAGGGAAACTAAATAATACTGTGAAAAGGAGTAGTGCTGATTATGGAAGAAAATACTAAAAACACACAAAACGAAAAAAGCCAAAATCAAGAAGAAAAAAAAGACAAAAAGAAAAACGACAAGAAATCTGATAAAAAATCGTTTTCGTATATCTTAGGTCAGTACAAAGGCGAATTCAGAAAAATCGTCTGGCCAAAAAAGGAAGATCTTGTTAAGGAAACCTTGACAGTCATTGTTATTTCTCTTATGGTAGGTGCTATTATAGCAGGATATGACTATATCTTCAGCACAATATTTGAACAAATATCAAAGTTGACTGCATGATTCCAAGAGGAGAGATTATATGTCTGAACAAGAAAAACACAAATGGTATGTGATCCATACCTATTCCGGTTATGAAAACAAAGTCAAGACCAGTATCGAAAAAAAGGTCGAAAATCAGAATATGCAGGATCTGATAAGCGAACTTATCGTACCGCTTGAAGAAGTCAAGGAAATGTCCGCAAAGGGTGAACTGAAAACAGTTACACAAAAGGTCTACCCTTGCTATGTATTCGTAAAAATGATCATGAATGACGATACATGGTATGTTGTCAGAAATACCAATGGTGTGACAAGTTTCGTAGGTCCCGGTTCAAAGCCCGTTCCTCTCACAGATGACGAGGTTTTGAGAATGGGAATTGAAAGCTTCTCATGTAATATCAATCCGGGCGATTCGATAATCATTATCAGTGGACCTTTTGAAAATGCTTCGGGCATTGTAAAGGAAGTTAATCCGAATAAGCGTAAAGTTGTCGTGACCGTCGATTTCTTAGGACGTGAGACGCCTACAGAGCTTGATTTCAATCAGGTAAAATTGATGGAATGATCCTTTCATCATCAGTAAGCGTCGTGGGAGGGAAAATCTCCCGATATTACCACATATTTTAGGAGGTGCCGAAAATGGCAAAAAAAATTACAGGTTACATTAAATTACAAATCCCTGCAGGCAAGGCAACACCAGCCCCACCTGTCGGTCCTGCTCTCGGTCAGCATGGTGTAAATATTATGGGTTTCTGCAAGGAGTTCAACGAAAGAACTTCTAAAGATGCAGGTCTTGTTATCCCGGTAGTTATCACAGTATATCAGGACAAGAGTTTTACATTCGTTACCAAGACTCCTCCTGCTGCCGTTCTTTTAAAGAAAGCCTGCAAGATCGAATCAGGTTCGGGTGTACCTAACAAGACTAAAGTTGCTAAGATATCCAAAGAAGAAGTTAAGAAGATCGCTGAGCAGAAAATGCCAGATCTTAATGCAGCAAGCATTGATGCAGCTATAAGCATGATAAGCGGTACTGCAAGAAGCATGGGTATCGTAGTAGAAGATTAATCGGAGCAGCCCTTGCGGCTGTTGTAAGTGGGAGGGACAATCTCCCGATATTACCACATAAGGAGGAACTATTGTGAAAAGAGGAAAAAAATATCTTGAAAAAGCAAAGCTCGTTGAAAGAGCTGCTTTATATGAATCAAAAGAGGCTTGTGAGCTTGCTGTAAAAACAGGTACAGCAAAATTCGATGAAACTGTAGAAGCTCATATTCGTTTAGGTGTTGACAGCAGACACGCTGATCAGCAGGTCAGAGGTGCTGTTGTACTTCCACACGGTACAGGTAAAAAAGTTCGTGTTCTCGTATTTGCCAAAGGTCCAAAGGCTGATGAAGCTGAAAAGGCAGGCGCAGATTATGTAGGTGCAGAAGATATGGTCGCAAAGATCCAGAATGAAAACTGGTTCGATTTCGACGTAGTAGTTGCTACACCTGATATGATGGGTCTTGTAGGTCGTTTAGGTCGTGTTCTCGGACCTAAGGGATTAATGCCTAATCCAAAGGCAGGTACTGTTTCCATGGATGTTGCAAAGGCTATTGAAGATATTAAGGCAGGTAAGATCGAATATCGTCTTGATAAGACTAATATCATTCATGTGCCTTTGGGTAAAGTATCATTTGGTGCTGAAAAACTTTCAGAAAACTTCCAGGCTCTTATGAGTGCAATTATAAAAGCAAGACCTGCTGCTGCTAAAGGTCAGTATTTAAAGAGCGTTGTTATCAAGGCTACTATGGGTCCCGGTATCAAAGTAAATGCAGCTAAACTCGGTGAGTAATTAAAACCATATACTACCGCTTTTGCGGAAAAAATACGGAAAACGTGAGTTTTCCGTATTTTTTATATAAATGATTTTTTTACAGATTTTTTTAAAAAGTCGCTTCTCGGTTGACCATTTCACTCCGCCTGTAGTTTATAATTAAATCACAACAAGGGAAAACAAAATAAACTTTAATAATTATAACGGAGGCTGATCATTATGAAAAATTTATTTAAAAGCACAGAAAAAAACACTACAGAGAAAAACGTGACCGAGATCGTTTATATCCTTGACAGAAGCGGTTCTATGGGCGGTCTTGAATCAGATACTGTCGGCGGTTTCAATTCAATGATGGAAAAGCAGAAAAAAATCGGTGAAAGTGCCTTTGTATCAACGATTCTTTTCGATGACGAATTTGAAGTCCTTCATAACAGATTACCTATCGAGAAAATAGAAAAAATGACCGATGAACAATATTTTGTAAGAGGCTGTACCGCTCTCCTTGATGCCATAGGAAGATCTATCGAGCATATCAGCGATATACATAGCAATATGGACGAAAATGAAAGACCGAATAAGACTATATTCGTTATCACCACCGACGGCATGGAAAATTCCAGCAAAATGTATTCCTATGACAAGATCAAAGAAATGATAAAACGTCAGCAGAAAAAATACGATTGGGAATTTATATTTATCGGAGCAAACATTGATTCCGTCGCAGAGGCTGACAGGATCGGGATCAAAAAAGAAAGAGCCGTCAATTATGTCAGTGATAATATAGGTACATCCACTCTCTACGCAGGTATTTCAAAAGCCGTATGTTCTTTTATGAGTGCACCGTCTTTCGGAAAAGCTTCTGAATGTCTTGACAGAAGTGGTTGGAACGAGGAGATAAACGAAGATTTCATATCAAGAAAAAAATAAACCATAGTTTTTCAGTAACCGCCAAAAAGACCGCAAGGAGAGTTATTTGCGGTCTTTTCGGTAAATATGTGAATATGTAAAAATGAGGGCAATAAAAATATTGCGATCGTAAAGGAGAGAATATATGAAAAAGGGGGGAGATATATTTCTCTGCCTTTAACAATTTATATTATAGTATATAAATATGAATAAATTATGAACATAAAATTAAATTTTAATTAAAATCACGCATCTAAGTAGTTTAATTAATAAAACTATATTTTATCGTCATTTATTATTCGTTTATCGTCACGGAAATATAATATATTCCTTGTAAATAAATTATAGCAAATGATATTTTTTATATTGAAAAATTTTTTCGATTATCGGAGATGCGACCCATGTATCCCCCTCCTTACTTAATTATAGTAAACGACAAAAGTACTTGTACTTTGGGC
>JAFUUG010000009.1 GCA_017483905.1 Bacillota bacterium | reverse complement strand
TTACTTACAGTTCCTTAGTTTCAGCATACTTTCCACTTAACTTTGGATCTTATTTACTTTCTATTTTGGGTAAACCAATAAAACGGCTGTTCCCATCGGACAGCCGCTTTACTTTTCAATTCTCCCTATAAACAGGGAATGTCACCGTAAATACACTTCCCTCCCCGTACTTGCTCTTTACATCAACTTTTGCCCCAAGCTTTTTAACTATATGAACAGCTATCGAAAGTCCAAGTCCCGTTCCGGGAATATCATTGCTTCTTGATTTATCGGCTCTGTAGAATCTTCCGAATATATAAGGCAAGTCCTCTTCCTTTATGCCTATACCGTTATCCTCTACTTCAAGCCTTGCATTTACTCCGTCATTTTTTACACGCACGGTTATTTTTCCGTTTTCCCTATCAGAATATTTGATAGCATTTTCGGTAAATATCCATATTAGCTGTTTGAGTGTGTCATTATCCGCAAGTATTTTTGTACTTCCGTCCGATTCAAATTCAAACTGCCTTGTTTCATCTACCATTTTAGCCTCTTTTACGATCTCCTCGGCTATAGCATCAAGCTCCGTTTCCTTCAGTTCAATGTTATTCTTCCCTTTTTCCTCTCTCGCAAGGAAGAGCAGTTTCGTTATTAGCGAGGACATTCTCTCTGTTTCATCTTTTATCGAATCAATAGACTCCTGTAAAATATCCTCATCGGATTTTCCCCATCTGTCTATCAGATTTGCATATCCCTGTATGACCGAAATAGGCGTTCTTAGTTCATGTGAGGCATTGGAAACGAATTGCTTCTGTTTTTCCACCGATACTTCGAGTCTTTCTATCATGTCGTTAAGTGTCAGTACAAGATCCTTTATCTCATCATTTGCAACAGGTACTTCGATCCTTTCGCTAAGCTCGTTTATCGTTATATTATTTGCTGTTTCCGTTATATTCTTGATAGGTTTAAGAAACTGCTTACTTATTTTTTTACCTATCACATAAGCAAGTATTATACCGAAGATATTGACAACAAAGAATATCACTCCGACACTTTCAAGCACTCTCGTTTCGTGATAATACGGTCTGAACACCTGTATACAATATCTTTCGTTATCGTATTCGACTATCCTCTGCTCAAACATAAACTGTTTTCCGCCTATATCGCTCATCTGCGTATCTCCCGGTTTTCTCGGCTCACCCTCCGCATCGTTGAATCTCGGAGGATTAAATCTTCCCGGAGCAAAATTATCTTTCGGCGGCTCATTACCCGTCGGTTCATTGTTTGGCAGTTCATTTTCGGGCTTTGTATCTCTTTTTCTGAAATCCTTTTCTTTCGTAACTATTATTTTCAGATATTGATTTGTATTTAATTCATCAAGTGTTTCCTTATCTGTTGCACCACCGCTTTCAATATGCTTCTGCACCTTATCGAGAGCAACGCTTATTTCCTCTTTGGTCGTACTTTTATAATAATACCATGTATTCACCATCACAAATACCGATATCATTATAAATACCATAGAAAAGAGAAGTGCATACATATATGTGATTTTCCATGCTATCGGCTTTTCCGAGAACCATTTTTTAATTTTCATCTTTCGCAAAATATCCAACCCCTCTTATGGTATGAATATACTTCTCCCCGAATTTTTCATCTATCTTGTTTCTCAGGTATCTTATATAGACATCCACAACATTTGTTTCTCCGAAGTAATCATATCCCCATACCTGATTTAATATCTGCTCTCTTGTTATTACGATATTCTTATTTTTTACAAGATATACAAGCAGATCAAATTCCTTTTTCGTAAGCTCTATCTCTGTCTTATCAACCTTTACCGTTCTCATTGAAAGATCTATCGTTATATTTTTGAGTTTCAGCAGTGAATCCGAATTATCTGCTGCGGGTATAGTGTTTTTAGACCTTTTCAATGCTACTCTTATCCTTGCAAGCAGTTCTTCTATAGCAAAAGGTTTTGTCATATAATCATCGGCACCGTTGTCAAGCCCCGTCACCTTATCCATTACTTCTCCTTTTGCCGTCAGCATTATTATCGGTACAAGTTCATCTTCTTTTCTTATCCTCCTGCACACCTCTATTCCGTTAAGTTCGGGAAGCATAAGGTCAAGCAGTATTATATCCGGCTTTTCGCTCTCATACAGTTCCAGACCGCTCCTGCCGTTATTTGCGGTCATCACCTCATACCCCTCATGTTTAAGTTCCAGTTCCACGAATCTTGCAAGCTTTGCTTCATCTTCAACAATAAGTATCTTTTCTGCCATGTTGGTATCTCCTTTGCTTAACTGTTATATACATTTTAATATAAATGCGTTAAATAATATTTAGTTTATGATTAAATTTTAATTAAAAATTTTCAAGTCATTTATAATGCTGCGAGTTTTTTTCCGAAAAACAGGCTATCGCTCAAACGCAGAGTAATAGCCTGTTTGATAATCATTACATATCAACATTTCTTTCGGATAATTGAACAGTCTGATCCATCTTTATAAGTATCAGACATAGTGCTTCAATATCTCCTGCTTTAGAGAGTCAAAAAATTCATCCGCAGGCATACCTTCGCCTGCATTAGCTTGCGCCAGACCCCGTGCCATTTTTGCATTGAATTCTTCCTTTGACATATCTTCCAAAGGTGTAGTTCTGTTTGTAGGTATTGACGGACGAAAAGGAAGTCCGTTCCATAAAATTATCTGTCTGTAGAACATATTTATGCCGTTTGATGCGGAAATACCGAGACTTGAAAGTATAGCTTCTGCCTGCTGCTTGATTTCGGGTTCTACCCGTGCTGTAACATTACTGCTTTTGATTGCCATAATAAAAACCCCTTTTGTCTTTTTTATTTATTATAGTACAAATGTATGTCGGAGTGCAATACATTTCAAAAAAAGATTTTTATACCGCTCAATGAAATATGCAAAACTTGTCATATAAAAATCAAGATGATTTTGCTATAATAGTGTTAAATTCAATAAAAACCGTATTGGTTTCAAAGGAATATACATAACGAATATCATCAGCCAGGCTTTGCGAAAGCCATGTTCCCAGATTTGCCTGCTTCTCCTCATGATCGGCTTTGTCCAATTCGGCAATGCGTGCGCCTAAATCATATTTCGGGCAGTTATCTTGCATACGAATGATCAATTTACCGTCGGAAATAACAACTCTCAGGTCTATCATAGGCACATCTTTTGTTTGCAGCGGAAAACCGTGCTTGACGGTATTGGCGGCGATCTCTTCAAAACATACAGATGCCCGACCCGCAATTTTTTTCTCCAAACCGTGACCTTTGCCAAACAGACCTATCTGTTCCGAAACCAAAGAAACGTCCTCAATATTGCGGATATCAAGCGAGATTATGTCACCGGGGTCGATTTTATGTTCCGTAGGAAGATTGAGATAATCCTGCGGAAGCGGAATTAAACGATGTCTTGTGACAGCATAATATAACCAAACCGTAAGCAGTGACATCAAATCGCTGAATGCGTAGCACAGCAACACGCCGTATACACCGAAGAAAATCCCCAGAAGCAGTGCTGCAATTATCGGATATACAACGGTAGAGAGCATAATAAGAGTACGCATATTTTTGCTTCTTTGTATCTTTTGCAGATAAGAGATTCTGGAGCGCACCAATGCCTGAAGCGGACACTGCAATGCAACGGCAAGGATTGCAAAACTTGTAAGTGTCAGAACATCGCCGCCCTCGGTGGTATAAAATCTTGCTATCGGGTTTGCAAATAGTATCAGGATGACTGATGTGGCGCCGCAGAATACAGCGCAGACTTTATGGGCAACTCTGCCCATATTACGTTGTGCTTCCTCGTTTTTTTCACCATAATATATGCCTGTCAGCAGACCAACGGTATCCGCCAGACCTACCGCAAATATTTCCGTAAAATTGCTTATATTACCGTGAATGGACATTGCCGTCATTGCCACTGCACCGCCGTAAAACATAATCGTTCGGTTTATGAAAACAGGACGGATAACATTACCGAGACGCCGCCAGGCTTTTTCCGTACCAAAGGAAATCAGGCGGAAAAACTCACGAAAACTTGTTTGCAGCGGAACAAAATGCAAGAAATGTGATTTCTCCCGAAAATGCATCAGCAGAACAGCAAGTCGAAAATATCTTGCAAGCGATGTTGCAAGTCCGATGCTGAATAAGCCTCCGCCCATAAAAACTGCCGCAAAATCAAATACTATATCGCAGACAGAATCCACATTTACAGAAGCAAGTACACGTTTTCGCCCGCTGTCCATTTGTATTGCAGGTGAAATAACGGAATTTAGAAACTGTGCCGGAATACCGAGTGCAAGTCCTCGAATATAAGCGGAAGCTCCGTCAAGCAGATATGCACCTTTACCCGAAGCACCAAGTACAAAAGCTATCTTATCCGCCGTCAGCAATACACATACCATCGCCACTAATGCAAAAGAAAACGCAATATAGACGGTCGCACAGAATAAACGGTTGCACTCCTTGATATCTCCTTTGCCCAGTGCCTGCGAAGTCACAGTCTGCATACCGGTGGAAAAAAGTCCGGTAAAAATCGCAAGTATACTGAATATAGGGTGTGCAACACCAAATGCTGCCATCTCTGCCGCCGAAAGCATTCGGCTTGTGATGATACCGTCTATCAGCCCCGCACCTACCTGGGAAAGTTCACTCAGACAGGCAGTGATAAAATTTTCCATAAAAACTTTGTTGTTGATACCCCAACGAAGATTTTGCAGAACTTTCATAATGTTCTCCTTTCAAAAAACGGAAGAAATATTCGCCGTGAATTTAGTTGTTTTTATTGATTCATTTCGTAATTACATCCGCAATATGATCTTTACATAAAAACATTGATTTAAGGAAATTCACAGAATACTTTCATCTTTTTATTTATTATAGCACAATGTATGACTGAGGACAATATATTTCAAAATCATACAGGGGACGGTTCTGTGTATGACTTTATTTTTTTCATTGATAACCCTCATCCTTTCTGTGCTATCCAATGTGTGATACCTGTCAACCGCTCTATTTGTCTTACGCTAAGTCCTTTTTTCTTTAATACTGATA
>JAFUUG010000216.1 GCA_017483905.1 Bacillota bacterium | reverse complement strand
TGCACAGCCGCAGAAAATTCAAATTCCGGCATCGAAGGAAGGTCTATACTGATATAATGTTCCTTTTCAAGTCGCTCACGGCATCTATCACTTTCAATACGAAGTTTTTCCTGACGGTACATAGCGATTTTCTTAACATCATCACTTATTATATTCAATGTATCTCTTATATTAATAACACCGTCATTTTTCATTTTATTAATCATATCTGACACAATCTCATAAAAATCATCTTTTTTGAAAAGATTGTCAATCTTATGCCCATCAATATATCCTGTTGTACCATTAATTCTTTCCCATATTTTTGTGAGTACACGTCCATATAATTTTTCTGTAACTAAATTCCTGCTGCAGATTTTCTCTATTATTCCACTCTGATAATCCATAAAACTTTTGTAATCGCCATTACAAAGTTTTAATAATGAACCCTGTTCAAGTATGTCCAGATCCTTTTCGGTAAATTTTTCATTTAATATAGCCGCAACTTTTTCCGTATAATCTTTTAAAATCGCTGAGATCTCCCCAATTTTTTCGTCATCTGCATTTATAAGTGCCTCTATCGTTGATATATACCCTATAATACTCTCTATTGCCTGTTTCTGCTGCGATATCTGGTATGTAATATTATTTACTATCTCGTCCCTTGCTTTGCTCTGTGCAACATACGAAACATAACTCATAAGTGCAGGCATGCCGCTGTCTTTTTGAAAGTATCGTATGATATTTTATCTATGCCATGGTAGTAATCAAGGTTTTCGGAATGTGTATGCAGCCATGCAAGTGACTTAACATCTCTGTGAGCAAACTTGATATTTCTCATTTCGCTTATAGGAATCTCGGAAATAAGTTCAGTCACTCCTGCCTTTTCCGCCTCTATTGCGCTGAAGTATTCAAGTGAGCATGTCGGGAATACGATACAATCCTTATATTTCTCATTTATATTTCCCATTCTCGTTTTCAGGAAGTCAACAGAGCTTACAAATGACTTAGGACTTTTCACATCTGTATATCTTACATCGATCTTATTAAGTGCAAATATGAGTGAATGAAATTTTTTCTGTTTTGTAAATAATGCTTTTATCTCATTAAGATATTCTTCTTCGGATTCTGTAAGATATTTTGAATAATCGATGGCAAACACCGCAACATCGCATTTTTCCATAGCTTTTTCCGCTACCTCCTTATGTGATGTTCCCGCCGCATCGGGGCCTGCCGTATCATATATAGTATATGTTGAATAATTGTTTTCATCAGATACATATTCGATATTCATATCAGGGAGTGCAAATTTTCCATCTTTATCATTTTGTGCATTTCGGAAATACCTTTCTATCTCATCATAAATCCCCTCTCTGCTCTCAAAATCTTTGGTGTTATCGCTGTTTTCAAGCTGCAAATGATATTTATTATCATGGCTCTTCTTATAGATACAATTATTCGGAGTTGCAAGCTCTGTACTTGTCGGAGCGATCTCTTCACCAAGGAAACAATTAACGATAACGCTTTTTCCTGCCTTCTTTGAAGCAGCTACAGCAAATTTCAGTTCTACATCTTTTGATTTTTGTATCAATCCATTTATTTTATCAAACGATTCACACGTCTTTTTTATATCATTAATTCTGTCAGCTCTCTCAGGGGTTTCATTTTCATTTTCGGTATTGCAAATTAATTCCTGTAATTTTCTGCATGCCAGTTCACAGTTATCTGAAAGCTCATCAACTTTCTTCATAAATCTCTTTGTCCTGTCAGCATCACGTTCTTCTTTTCGCAGCAAAATATCTACCTTAGTGAGCGGATAATCTATAAAGATAAGCTGTTGAACGATAAATGCAAGCTGTACTCTGTCATCATTTTCAATAACTATTTTGCAGTAGTCCTCACCGTCAAGTTCATTTATAAGACCGCTCATAGAATTGAATTTTCCGCTGCGAGTCCCACCGTTTGAAGAATATGTCACATTGAGATTTGTTTTCTCATAGCATATTTTAAATCTGTAGAGATCATCTGACTCAAGTCCTTTTCCTTTTTTGTGGAGTTCTTCGATATAATCATAGAGCGTTCCCTCTCCGGCATATACAAAGACAACATTATTATCTTTTATATTATCCTTGACCGTACTTATATCATTCTCTATATTTTTTCCGCTTAATGTAATATATTTCATTTAATGACCTCCTATTACTTTATTTATCTTTCGGATATGTTTTCCTCTTTCCATCATCGTTACTATTAAGGCTCTCTCAAATATTATTTATAGATATTCATCTGATCGATATGATTTGCGATTTCACCTCTTGCTTTATTTTTCATAACATAAGAAACATAACTCATAAGTGCAGGCATACCGCTGTCTTTCTTAAAAATATCGTATGATATTTTATCTATGCCATGGTAGTAATTAAGATCTTCAGAGTGTGTGTGCAGCCATGTAAGCGGCTTCACATCTCTGTGAGCAAATTTGATATTTCTCATTTCGCTTATAGGAACTTCGGAAATAAGTTCGGTCACTCCTGCCCTTTCTGCTTCGACAGCACTGAAATATTCAAGTGCCGATACAGGAAAAATAATACAGTCTTTATATTCTATATCTATATTTGCAAGTCTTGTTTTTAAAAAATCTACAGCACTTATTACCGATTTTGGACTTTTTATATCTGTATACCGTACATCAATTTTGTTTAATACAAAAATCAACGAATAAAATTTATTTTTAGATTTAAACATATCTTTTATTTTTTTAAGATATTCTTCCTCGGACATAGTAAGATACTTTGAATAATCTATTGCAAATATAGCAACATCACATTTCTCCATAGCTCTTAATGCTGCGATCCCATGTGTTGTTCCTGCCGCATCAGGTCCTGCCGTATCATATATTGTATAAGAAGAAAATCCTTTTTTGTCTGTTGCATATTCTATATTCATATCAGGCAGAGAAAAATCATCACCTTTGTTATTTTGAGCAATTCTGAAGGATTTTACTATTTCTTCATGAAGCTCTTCACTGCTTTTAAAGCTCTTTATATCTTCACTTCCATCAAAT
This sequence comes from Bacillota bacterium, assembly GCA_017483905.1. Lineage (GTDB taxonomy): Bacteria > Bacillota > Clostridia > Lachnospirales > CAG-274 > RGIG4831. The sequence continues at coordinate 3,520 of JAFUUG010000216.1, read as the reverse complement.
TTCAGGTGATATTTGTTATCTGAGCTTTTTTTGAATATACAATTATTCGGAGTTGCAATTTCTGTACTCGCAGGAGCGAGCCTTTCTCCAAGAAGACAATTAACAATAACACTTTTACCGGTTTTTTTTGATGCAGCTACAGCAATCGTCATATTTTTCGACTTTAGCTTTAACATGGTGTTCTTCCATTCAAACAGATATTCAAGTTTTTTAACAGTCTCATTTATCATCCTTTTTCTTCTCCGCCAATGTCCTATATTTTCAGCCTTGAGCATGGCGTTTTGAAGATAACTATAGCTCTTTCCGAATTCTTCTAAAATTTCCTCAATGCTCTTTATGGGTATTTTCCCTTTGTCAGCAACATACTCCTCTTCTTCAAGTAAAATATCGATCTTATCAAGAGGATAATCAATAAAGATAAGCTGTTGAACAATAAAAGCAAGCTGTTCTCTGTCATTATCCTTAATAACTATTCTACATTCATTTTTGCCATCGAGATCAGCAATAAGTCCGCTAAAGGAACAAGTCTCTCTGTTATGCTCTCCGTTCACCAAGGAATAAGATATCCTCATATTTTTTCTTTCATAGCATATTTTGAACCTATACAATTCATCTGTATCAATTCCGTTCCCCTTGTTATACAATGCCTCTATATAATCGTATAAAGCGCCTTTTCCCGAATAAATGAAAACAATATCTTCCTTTTTAATGTTTTCACTTATAATACTGATATCATCGCCTATATTATTACCGGTAAGAATAACATATTTCATATTATACCCTCGCTTGATCAGATATTTTTAAGCACTGAATTTATTTCTTTGACGATTGCATTGTTTTGCTCTCTTTCTCTGCGTCTTAATTCATTCTTTTCTGCTTCCATATACTTTATTTTATCATAATTTCCCGCAAGAAGATCTCTGAAACCGCTGCCGGTGATATAGGCTATAATATCATCTATTGATTGTACTTCTCTTGCAACAAATGGTTTTTCAATGTTTATAGCACGAATAAAAGCATTTAACAAAATATCACGAAGTACATCTATGTCCTCATTAAAGTCATTCTGTAAATTTTCATAGTTACGATTGCCTTTTGTAAGAGAAAGATGATATTCCGCATAATATCTTTTGAATTTTTCCTTATCTTCAATACTGCATGGTTCATAGCTTTCAACCATTCCATCCATAGTCGATATCAATAATCTTATCTTGAAATCTTCCGATTTTTCTCCTATGTCTTTAAATTTTTCCATTATTTTTTCGACAATTTTATTAACTTCTCCACCCATATCAGATGCAGTTGCTTTTTCAATATACTTCCAGACTTCATCGGGCAATTTTGGAATACCTGCAATTCCACAGATATCTTCAGCTATTTTTTTCACCGTTTCTGCATTATTCAATTTGTTATGGAATAAAAGCATCATACACAGCGGCTGGTTTTTAGGAGCAACATTGATATAAGAAAGGTCATTGTCCTCCTTGCCCTTCTTATAAAACACCGACATACTGTAAAAATTATCTACAGATTCATAAAATTGTACGGTACGTTCTTCTGTATAAGGAGCTAATATAAGTACCTCATAAATATCACGGGAAAATCTTTCGATAAGACTTTGATAATATTTACTGCCACCGTCTTGTGACAGATCTTTTCTGTATACAGATATTTCGCTGCATATAAGTTTTTTCAGTTCCTCATAATACTTATGCGAATCTTTTTTAACTTCTATATTATTTAATATTATTTTAATAATCTCATTTGAATATTCAATTCCCTGCTCATCAGGAACATTTATTACATTATTTGAAAAATCCATATACATCTTCCTAAATTTCTCTTTTCGGATAAATGTATCAACACGCGATGTTTCCTGCTTCATACCGGCACTAAGAGCTTCTCTTACCGCCCTTGCAACCTCATCATCTGAAATAGCATAATTCTCTCTTGTAACATTATTTTCTATGTAATCTCTTATTTTAGATGAAAGTGGTTTATCTTCAGGAATAGTGTCAGTTATCTTTTGTCTTAATTTCTTCAGATCTTCAGGTATAGTCTCACGAGCTGTATCACAAAGTTTCAGCAGATCTCCTCTCTGCTCATCAGATACGCTTGATAACGAATCGTTTGAATCTTTTGCCATAACATCGGCAAACATATCTTTTATAGCCGTGCTTATGCAATCTATACGATGTTTAAGAACATTAAAACGCTCTGTATCGTTATAATTTTTGAGTTCTTCACGAATCTGATCTATACCATCACCATGCGGCATATCCTTTTCTTTTCTCTTGAAGCTTGCCAAAGCAGACTTGTCATCATCATTATTAAGACCAAGTATCTGCAAATGTACAAGTGCAGAACCAAAAATAATTCTGTCCTTGTTATTTTCCGGTACAAACCCTTCGCTCAGCCATTGATCGTATATTTGCCTTACATTTTCTTTAATTTCGTTTGCAGCATCTGTTCTATTAGCAAATACGAATAATTTATTGCTCAACGATTTACCGTCTTCATCGGACTCATGCAGCATTTTTCGCAGTTCAGATAAAATTTTATATGTTTCCTCTGTAATACTTGGCTGATGACCATCTGCAACCATAACGATCGCATCGGCAGACTTCATTCGTTCAAGAGTCTGTTCTTTATGGAGTGCTGTTGGTGAATTAAATCCCGGTACATCATATATAACTGCGTTTTTCATTTTACTTTCATTTAATTTTTTTGAATAAATAATCACTTGTTCAACAGCACGGGATTTAACATCATCTGTGATATACTCAGTTAATTCGCCTGAAGCGATCTCATCAGATGTAAAAGTAATCGGAGTCAAATCCAAATATTCCGCCAGACTTTTTTTATTTCTGATAATCGTCAATATGTCCTTATGTACAGAACTTTCGCCACTTTGCTTTTTATGCTCCGGAATTTTGTTATATATCTCCATATAATCAGTTTCACTGAGAATATCATAGGTATACTCATCTCTTACCGGAATTTCCAAAGATTCAAGGCTTTTTTTAAATTTTTCATTAAATTCATCTGTTGTAAAAAATTTTACAGTTGCACTGTCATTTTTATTATCTTTACTGCATTCGATCTGCGTTGATGTAAATGTACATCTCGCTTCTTTAGATGGTAAAAGAGTATTTTCCATAAGAGCATTTGCGAATGTGCTTTTTCCAGCTTTTTCAAGTCCGACAATTGCAATTTCAAATTCATCGTTTTTTAATTTTTTTTGCAATTTTTCGGCATTAGCTTTCATTTTTTTGAGTTTTTTCTTTGCCTCCAAATTGATAAGAGTAGCCGAATTCATTTCAAGAATGTAGTCAATAGCATGTATTTGCCTTTCAAGTTTATTAATATAGGTACTTTTTTCAGCGTTTATAGAGTTACTCATACAATTTATTCCTCCATTTCTTTTTAAATTAACATTGTCAAAACTATTTTAAATATTTTTTCAAAAGATAGTAATCAATAAAAAATACACATTGATAATAATTATTATAAAAATAAG